>JADFHR010000077.1 GCA_022567015.1 Pseudomonadota bacterium | reverse complement strand
GCATCGCGAAGCGTGCGCGACGCCGTCCGAAAGCCTTGGTAAGCCGCCGTTGCGGTCGCGTATGCGGCCCGTCGGAGGGCGTCGAAAAGTTTCGACGATGCGCCGCATCGCCTGCAACTTTCCTCCTACCCGACGAGCCGCCTACGCGATCTCTATGAGTCATGATCAGCGACCCTTGGTATGAGATAGCCCCGCCTTCGTCACCGCCGGCCGGGGCGGGCGCGGCGCACGGCGAAAACGTGCCCTGGACCGGGCGTCCCACATGGGCGACCATACCGGCGCCATGGAGGGGACATTTGCCCGATGACCGTTGACCTGGATCACCTGCGAGGCTGGATCGGACGGCGGGAGGAAGCGGTGGATGTGGTCGCCGCCGGTCCGTTGCAGGGGCTGTCGGCGACCCTCGACCGCGACGATGCGGAGCCCCGGCCGGGGGACGCCGTGCCGCCGGGCGGGCACTGGCTCTATTTCCTGCCGCGCACACGGGCCTCCGAGCTGGCCGCGGACGGCCACGCGGAAAGGGGCGGCTTCCTGCCGCCGGTGCCGCTCCCCCGGCGCATGTGGGCGGGCGGGCGCCTGGAGTTCCTGAAGCCCCTCAGGGTGGGCGACCGCATCCGGCGCATCTCCGAGGTCAGCGACGTCACGGTGAAGGAGGGGCGCAGCGGACCCCTTGTCTTTGTGCGGGTGCGCCACGAGATTTCCGGCCCCGACGGCCCGGCCCTGATCGAGGACCACGACATCGTCTACCGCGGCGAGGAGAATCCCCCCGCCCGGCCGCGCCCGGCGCCCGGCGAAGCGGTCTGGCGGAGGACCGTCCGTCCCGACCCGGTGATGCTGTTCCGCTACTCGGCGCTGATCTTCAACGCCCATCGCATCCACTACGACCACCGCTACGTCACCGACGTCGAAGGCTATCCCGGCCTGGTCGTGCACGGTCCGCTGATCGCCACCCTTCTGCTCGACCTGTGCCGCCGGGAACGCCCCCAGGCCACCGTCAAGGTTTTCGACTACCGCGCCCTCGGGCCCCTGTTCGACGACGCGGCCTTCACCGTCGCCGGCGAACCGGCGCCCGACGGCGCCTCGGCCCGTGTGTGGGCCGAGGACGCGGAAGGCGCCCTGGCGATGACGGCGACGGCGGCGTTTTCACCCTGACATGGCGGCCGGGCACGATGTCATCGTCATCCTCGGCGCCGGCCTTGGCCCGGCGCTCAGGCGCCGGGTCGCCCACGGGACGCGCCTGTTCCACGCGGGCAGGGCCGGGCACCTGATCGTCACCGGCGGCGCCATCGGAACCCGGCCCACCGAGGCCGAGGCCATGCGCGCGCTGGCGCTCAGGCACGGCGTCCCGGAAGAGCGGATCATCGTCGAGGACAAGGCGACGCACACCCTCGAGAACGCCCTCTATACGGCGCGCATCATGGAGGACCGGGGCTGGGCCCGCGCCCTGGTGGTGAGCGATCCGTTCCACCTGCCCCGGGCGCTGTTCCTCTTCCGCCGTTTAGGGATAGCCGCCTCCGGCGCCGCGGTCCGCGAACGGTGCGGAGAGCCCCGCTGGCGGTGGTACGGGGGCTATGTGCGCGAGGCCGGCGCGTTCGCCACGACCGTGCTCCGCCTGCTCGGCCGCCGGGACAAACGCCGGGACAAACGCATTGCCCAAACCAAGGGGCAAGGCTAAAAGCGGACCCATGAGCGAAAACGACCTTCCCCTCTCGGGCATGCGCGTGCTCGACGTCGCCACGTTCATCGCCGCCCCCTACTGTACCGCCATCCTGGGCGAGTTCGGGGCCGAGGTGATCAAGGTCGAGCAGCCCGGCTCCGGCGATCCCTTTCGCCGCTTCGGCACGCCCACCGGGCGGGCCGACTCGACCCTCGCCTGGTTGTCCGAAGGGCGCAACAAGAGGTCGGTGACCCTGAACCTGCGCCACCCAGAAGGGGCGGACCTGTTCAGGCGCCTGGTCGCCAAGTCCGACGTGGTCTGCGAGAACTTCCGTCCCGGCACCCTGGAGAAATGGGGCGTCGGCTGGGAGACCCTGAGCGGCCTGAACCCGGGGCTGATCATGCTCCGGGTCTCCGGCTACGGGCAGACCGGACCGTATAAGGACCGTCCCGGCTTCGCCCGCATCGCCCATGCCGTCGGCGGGCTGTCCAACCTTGCCGGCATGCCGGGCGAGACGCCGGTGACGCCGGGCTCGACGTCGCTCGCCGACTACATGTCGGGCCTGTATGGCGCCGTGGGCGTCCTGCTGGCGCTCCGGCACCGGGACAGGACCGGGCTGGGCCAGGACATCGACATCGGCCTCTATGAATCCGTTTTCCGCATGCTGGACGAGATGGCGCCGGTCTACGGGCGCACCGGAAAGGTGCGCGGCCGCGAGGGCGCGGGCACCGCGAACGCCTGCCCGCACGGCCATTTCCAGACCAAGGACGACCGCTGGGTGGCCATCGCGTGTACCACCGACAAGATGTTCGGGCGCCTGGCCGAGGCCATGGGAAAGCCCGAGCTGGCGTCCGCCGGGCGCTACGGCGAACAATCCCGGCGCCTGGCCAACCGCGACGCGGTGGACCGGCTGGTCTGCCGGTGGGTGGGGTCGATGAGCCTGGACGAGGTGATGGAGATCTGCCTGGCCCACGAGGTGCCCTCGGGGCCGCTGAACACCATCGCCGACATCTTCGCCGATCCCCACTTCAAGGCGCGCGGCAACCTGGTCACCATCGACGACCCCGAGGTGGGCGAGGTGGTCGTCCCCTCGGTGATCCCCAGGCTGTCGGAGACGCCGGGCCGGATCGCGCATCTCGGCCCGGCCCTGGGCGACGCCAACGAAGACGTGCTGGGAAACCTTCTGGGCCTGTCGGGGGAAGAGATCGCCCGCCTGCGCGACGCCAAGGTGATCTGAAGGCGGCCCTGGGACGTGTACTCGTTAATGTCGGCTTGGGTGGGTTTTGACCAGCGCCTCCGATGTCCACACATAGCCAAGAAGCGGATATTCCGATGACGGTGGTCTACGCCGTCCACCACAGCGAAGGCGTCCTCGTGCTATTTCAACGGAGCCCCTCATTGGCACACGCGGTGCTGAATGGTGATACCAAGGGACGCTGATCATGACTCATAGAGATCGCGTAGGCGGCTCGTCGGGTAGGAGGAAAGTTGCAGGCGATGCGGCGCATCGTCAAAACTTTCCGACGCCCTCCGACGGGCCGCATACGCGACCGGAACGGCGGCTTACCAAGGCTTTCGGACGGCGTCGCGCACGCTTCGCGATGCCCCGCATCGCCACGGCGCACGCTTAAGGCCGAAAACCTTGGTAAGCCGGCTCGTCGGGTCATGATCAGCGCTCCTTGGTATCAGACGATCATGCCGAAGATGAGCACGAAGACGATGGGGGTGAGGCTGGCCAGGGCGATCAGGCCGAAGCCGGAGACCATCGGGCTGCGGCCGCGAATGGTGCTGGCCAAACCCACGCCCAGGGCCGCGACCAGCGGCACCGTGATGGTCGAGGTCGTGACGCCGCCGGAGTCATAGGCGATGCCGACGATCTCGGGCGGGGCAAAGTAGGTTAAGACGACTACGGCCGAATATCCGCCGATGACCAGGTAATGGATGGGCCAGCCTTTAAGGATACGAAACACCCCCAACACCAGGGCGACGCCCACGGACAGGGCCACGGTCAGGCGAAGGTTGAGGGCGTAATCGGACCGGGCCTCCTCGCCCAGGGCGATAAAGCCCGCCTCTCCGGCGGCCTGGGCGGCCTTGTCGGCGACCGCGATCAGGGCCGGCTCGGCCACCGTGGTGCCGACGCCCAGGCAGAAGGCGAAGGCCAAAAGGGCGGACAGGCTGCCTTTGCGGGCAAACGCCTCGGCCATGGCCTCGCCCAGGGGGAAAAGGCCCATTTGCAGTCCCTGGACGAACATGGTCAGGCCGAGGATGACGAAGACGAGCCCCGCCAGCACCGCGCTCAGGTCGGGAAACGGTTGTCTGAGAACCACCGCCTGGAAAAAGACGATGACCAGCACCACCGGCGCCAAGTCGCGAATCGCTTCTCCCACCATGCGGAGAAGGCGTTGCAGGATCGAAACCATGGGCGTCCAATAGCGGCCGCGGCTTTGTCCGTCAACGCGCGGCTGTGTGCCTGGAAGGCCCGGCTTAAGCGGCGTGGCGTCCTTCGTCTCCCGCCGCGGCGGGGAAAGGACAGGGAAACCTTACCGGGAACGGGCGAAGCGATTATACTCAATCCCGCCACACAGGCCCGGTACGGTGGCGCCGCTTTTGCGCGTTGGGGGAACGCCCGAGACCAGAGCGCGCCTTGAAACCTGATTTCGCCGAGGGGTCTTTCCATGTCCCATACCATCGCCCTCGTGGACGACGACCGCAACATCCTCGCCTCGGTGTCCATGGCTCTCGAGGCGGAAGGCTTCACCGTGGAGACCTACACGGGCGGCGCGGAAGCGCTGGACGCGCTGGGCCGCAGGCCCGTGGACCTGGCCATCGTCGACATCAAGATGCCGCGCATGGACGGCATGGAGTTTCTCGAGCGGCTGCGGCGAAAGAGCGGCCTGCCGGTGATCTTTCTCACCTCCAAGGACGACGAGATCGACGAGGTCCTGGGCCTGCGGATGGGCGCCGACGACTACATCACGAAACCGTTTTCCCAGCGCCTTTTGATCGAACGCATCCGCGCCGTGCTGCGCCGCCGGGAACTTGCGGCGACCGACCGCGGCGGCAAGGACCTGATGCAGCGTGGGCGCCTGGTTCTGGACCCGGAGCGGCACATGTGCACGTGGCGCGACAGCGAGGTCAACCTGACGGTGACCGAGTTCCTGCTCCTCCAGGTCCTGGCCGTGCGTCCCGGGCACGTCAAGAACCGGAACCAACTGATCGACGCGGCCTACGGCGAGCACATTTACGTGGACGACCGCACCATCGACAGCCACATCAAGCGCCTCAGGCGCAAGTTCAAGGAATTGGATCCCGAGTTCGCGCAGATCGAAACGCTGTATGGCGTCGGCTACCGGTACCGCGGAGACTGACGCGGCGGGCCGGCATGACCAGGGGGGTACCCAACCGGCCAAGGCGGCGCACCATTTCGCCGATCACCCGGCGCATTCTCGCGGTGAATGTGCTGGCGCTGGGTATCCTGGTTGCCGGATTGCTCTATCTGGGCCAATACCGCCAAAGCCTTATCGACGCCGAACTCACGGCGCTTATGACCCAGGCCGATATGTTCGCCGCCGCCCTCGGCGAGGGCGCGGTTTCCGCCGGCAGCCAGACGGGTCAGCAAATTGTCCGCGACATCGCCCTCCAGATCGTCCGCCGCCTGGTGCAGACCACGGGCACGCGGGCGCGCCTGTTCGGCGCCGACGGCGTACTGCTGGCCGACAGCCGCCTGCTGATGGGCCCCGGCGGCATGGTCCAGATCCGCGAGCTGCCGCCACCGGACGTCTACAGCGAGGTGGTGAGCGCGGCGCTGGAAGTTTACGACCGCCTGGTCCTGTGGCTCCCGGGCCAGGATCCGATGCCCCCCTACCACGAGAAATCCGTCCAGCGGGCCGAAGACTATGACGAGGTGCCGCGGGCGCTTGCCGGCGAGAAGGAGGACGCGGTGCGCGCCGCCCGCGACGGCGGCATTGTCCTCAGCGTCGCCGTGCCGGTCCAACGGTACAAGAAGGTCCTGGGGGCGCTGATGCTGTCCAAGGGATCGCGCGATATCGAGGCCGCATTATTCGAGGTTCGCCTGGACATCCTCAAGGTGTTCGCCGTGGCGCTGAGCGTGACCGTGCTGCTGTCGATCTACCTGGCCGGCACCATCGCCCGGCCCATCCGCCGCCTCGCCGCCGTCGCCGAGCGGTTGCGCCGGACCCGCGACCGCCGCGCCCTTCCCGATTTCGCCGGACGCAACGACGAGATCGGTGACCTCGCCAGGTCTTTGCATGACATGACCGAAGCCCTGTGGGAGCGCATGGAGGCCATCGAACACTTTGCCGCCGACGTCGCCCACGAGATCAAGAACCCCCTCACCTCGTTGCGCAGCGCGGTGGAGACCGCGGCCCGGGTGAAGGATGCCGAAAAACAACGCATACTGATGACCATTATCCAGGACGACGTGCAGCGCCTGGATCGGCTGATCAGCGACATCTCGGACGCTTCGCGCCTGGATTCAGAACTGTTGCGCGCCGAGAGGGCGCCGGTGAACATCGGCCACATCCTCGGGGCCCTGGCGGAGGTGCACGAGGCCACGGCGGAGGCCGACGCTCCCCGCATGTCCCTGGATGCCGGGCCGGATCTGGTGATCGACGGCGTCGAGGGGCGGCTCGCCCAGGTGTTCCGCAACCTCATCGCCAACGCCATTTCCTTCGGCGCGCCGGCAAGCACCATCACCCTCACGGCGTCGCGGGAAGGAGACTGGGCGGAAGTGAAAGTCGACGACGAGGGCCCGGGCATTCCCGACGGCAAGCAGGCGGCCATCTTCGACCGTTTTTACACGGAACGGCCGGAACCGGAGAAGTTCGGCACCCATTCCGGGCTGGGTCTGAGCATCTCCAAGCAGATCGTCGAAGCCCACGGCGGCACCGTGCACGCCGAAAACCGGCGCGGCGACGATGGACGGGTGCTGGGCGCCCGGTTCGTGGTGCGCCTGCCCCTGGCGTGATCCGCGTGCCCCGCCCGGCGGGCATTTCTTGACAGCCGGGACCCACGGTTCCACGCTCCCCGGCATGGTCCAGGTTCACGGTACCTGCGTCGATGTGGACGGCACGGCGGTCCTCCTGCTGGGCCCCGCGGGAAGCGGCAAGTCGGACCTGGCGCTGCGCCTGATCGACGGCGGCGCGCGCCTGGTCGCCGACGACCGCGCCGACGTGCGCCTCAGGGATGGCCGCCTGGTCGTCTCGGCGCCTCCCGAAACGGGGGGCCTCATGGAGGTGCGCGGCGTCGGCGTCATGCGCGTGGACTCGGCAGGCGAGGCGATGCTGGGGCTGGTCGTCGACCTGGTTTCCGCGGACCAGGTGGAGCGCCTTCCCGAGACCGCGGCGTGGGACTGTCTGGGAGTCTCGGTGCCGCTGCTCAAGCTGGCGCCACTCGAGGCTTCGGCGCCGGCCAAGGTTCGCCTTGCCGTGCGCCGCGTCACCGGGGATATAATACCGGTCCCATGAGTGACCAGGCCAACTCCCTGCCCGAGACCATGGAGAGCCGGGGTGACGGGCGCGCGCCGGTGCCGGACGGCGTCCTGCGCGTGCTTCTGGTCACCGGCATGTCGGGGGCGGGCAAGACCTCGGCCCTGAAGGCCCTGGAAGACATGGGCTACGAGGCGGTGGACAACGTGCCGCTGTCGCTGCTGAACAGTCTCGTGGCGCCGGTCGGGGACGGCCGCGGCGCTGGGGACGTGCAACGCCCGATCGCCATCGGCGTCGATATCCGCACCCGCGGCTTCGGCATCAAGCCGTTCGTCGAGCGCCTGGACCACCTGGGCGCCGAGACCCGGCTCGAGGTCCGGATGCTGTTCATGGATTGCGACGACGACGAGCTCCGGCGGCGCTACGCGGAGACCCGCCATCGCCATCCCCTGGCCTCGGACCGCCCGGTGAGCGACGGCATCGTGCACGAACGCGGACTCGTTTCCGCGCTGCGCGACCGCGCCGACGTCGTCCTCGATACCACCGGCATGGGGCCGGGGGACCTGAAGCGCATCCTTCAGGGGCATTTCGGGCTCGCGTCCGAGCCCGGGCTGGCCGTCTTCGTCACCTCGTTCTCGTACCGCCGGGGATTGCCCCGCGAGGCCGACCTGGTGTTCGACGTTCGCTTTCTCGCCAATCCCCATTATGATCCCAAGATGCGGCCGTTGACGGGTCTGGACCGTCCGGTTGCCGAATACGTGGCCGGCGATGCGGGCTTCGCGCCGTTCTTCGACGCCCTCACCGGACTCCTGCTGCCCCTGTTGCCGCGGTACGCCGGCGAGGGCAAGAGCTATCTCACCATCGCGGTGGGGTGCACGGGAGGGCGCCATCGCTCGGTGGTCGTCGCCGAGAAGCTGGCGGCATGGCTGAATGGGCAAGACCAGCACGTCCAGGTGCACCACAGGGATTTGACCAGGACCAGCGGCTAGTACCGGTCGGATGGCCGGTGAGATGGAAGGACGGCGCGGCGCATGATTGGAATGGTGCTCGTAACCCACGGCCGGCTGGCCGAGGAACTGATCGCGGCATTGGAGCACGTGGTCGGCCCGCAGACCAACGTGTGCGCCGTGGGCATCGGCCCCGACGACGACATGGAGGAACGCCGGGTGCAAATCCTGGATTGCGTCGCCAATGCCGACGAAGGCGACGGCGTGGTGCTGCTCACCGACATGTTCGGCGGCACCCCGTCCAACCTTGCCATTTCGACCATGGACAAGGCCAATGTGGAGGTGATCGCCGGCGTCAACCTGCCCATGCTGATCAAGCTGGCAAGCGTGCGCAAGAGCGAATCCCTGGCCGAGGCCGCCATCCGCGCCCAGGAAGCGGGACGCAAGTACATCAACATCGCCTCGCAACTGCTCAGCCAGGCCCGGAAATGAGGGGCGGCGAAGCCTCGACCCGGCGGCACGGACGCACATCCAGGGGCACCGCGATCATCCGCAACCAGCGGGGGCTGCACGCGCGGGCCGCCGCCAGGTTCGTCAAGCTGGCCGGCACCTTCGACGTTGAGGTCTCGGTGAGCAAAGGAGACCTGACCGTATCGGGACATTCCATTCTGGGACTGATGATGCTGGCCGCGGCCTCGGGCAGCGCGGTCGAGCTCGTCGCCACCGGGCCCGACGCCAAGCAGGCGGTGGCCGCATTGACGGCGCTTATCGAAAACATGTTCGAAGAGCACTGAATTTAACCGCACGGTAGGCCGGTGAAACACAAGGAGAAGACGTTCAAGGGACTGGGCGTTGCGCCGGGCATCGGCATCGGCGTCGCCCATGTCCGCGAAGGCGGCGCCATCGAGGTGCCCACCTATCCCATCCCGGCGCGGCAGGTGGCCAAGGAGTGCGCCCGCCTCGAGGCGGCGGTGACCCGCGCCCGCCGGCAGATCGGCCGATTGCGCACCAAGGCCAGGGGCATGTCGGAGGCGGTGGCGGAGGAACTGGTCTACCTGCTGGACGCCTATTTTCACATGCTCAAGGATTCCCGCCTGGTGCGCGGCGCCGCGCGGCGCATCACCGGCGATCGCATCAACGCCGAGGCCGCGGTAGAGGCCGAAATGGCGGAAATCGCCAAAGGCTTCGCCGCCATGGACGACGCCTACATCAAGGCGCGCGTGGAAGACATCCGGGCGTTGGCCACCCGTCTGGTGCGCAACCTCACCAAGACGCCCGTGAAGCCGTGGTCGCTGGTGCCCAAGGGCAGCGTCGTCGTCACCGGGGAACTGTCGCCCGCCGATGTCGCGCAACTGGACCGAAGCCGCATCGCCGGTGTCGCCACCACCCTCGGCGGCGCCGAGGGGCACACCGCCATCATGGCGCGGGCGCTGGGCCTGCCGGCGGTGCTCGGCGTGCCCGGTCTGATCGATGGGGCGCAACCGGGCCAGCCCATGATCGTCGACGGCGATACCGGCCACGTGGTCGTCGACCCCTCGCCGGCGACCCTGGCGGCATATGAACGCCGCCACGCGGAAAGCGTTCGCCAGGCGCGGCGCCTGGCGCGCCTCAGCAAACAGCCCGCCGTCACCCGCGACGGCACCGAGGTGCTGTTGCAGGCCAACGTGGAACTGCCCATTGAAATGACCCTGGTGAAGCAGGCCGGCGCCGCCGGCATCGGCCTCCTGCGCACCGAGTTCATGTTCATGAACCGGGACGACATCCCCGGCGAGGATGAACAGTACCAGGCCTTGCGCGATCTGATAGAGCCCATGAAAGGGCAAGCGGTCACCGTGCGTACCCTCGACGTGGGCGGCGAGAAGACATCCGCGGCGCTGATGGGCGACTTCGGGGCCAGCGCCTCGTCCGCCCTGGGGCTGCGCGGAATCCGCATGTCCCTTGCCCGCGCCGACGTTTTCGAGACCCAGTTCCGGGCCATCCTGCGCGCCGCCGACCACGGCCACGTGCGCATCCTCCTGCCCATGGTGTCCACCGTGTCCGAGGTCCGCCGCGCGCGCGAGATCCTGGGCCAGGCGGCCAGCCGCCTGAAGCGCCGGGGCTTCAGCGTGGTCGATCCCCTGCCGGCCCTGGGCACCATGATCGAGGTTCCGGGGGCGGCGCTGGCGGCGGACTCCCTGGCCCAGGTCAGCGACTTCTTCGCCATCGGGTCCAATGACCTCACCATGTACACCCTGGCCATCGACCGCGGCGACGAGCAGGTGGCGCGCCTGTACGACCCCCTGCATCCGAGCGTGTTGCGCCTGATCCAGTTCTCGACCGAAGCGGCGCTGCACGCCCGCATCCCGGTCAGCATCTGTGGCGAGATGGCGGGCGATCCCCGCTACACGGCCCTCCTTCTGGGCCTGGGGCTGCGCGAGTTTTCGATGGTGGCCTCCAGTATTCCCCGGGTCAAACAACGCATCCGCAACCTTGACCTGGTGGCCGCCGACCACCGGGCGCGGGTGATCATGGACCAGGTGGACGCCGGGCGCATCGCCACCCTTCTGGATGACTTCAACGCCCTGGCTTGAAAGCGTGGGCGCGGTGACCACCTTGAACCTTGCGGTGCGGAGGTGCTGCTGCTAAGAGGCGGGTGTGCAGGAGACAGGCACCATGGATTCGTTCGACGACTACAAGGTGGCCGATACCTCGCTCGCCGATTGGGGGCGAAAGGAAATCGCCATCGCCGAAACCGAGATGCCGGGCCTCATGGCGCTGCGCGAGGAATACGCAGGCCAGGAACCGCTCAAAGGCGCGCGCATCGTCGGCTGCCTTCACATGACCATCCAGACGGCGGTGCTCATCGACACCTTGGTCGATCTCGGCGCCGAGGTGCGCTGGAGTTCGTGCAACATCTTCTCGACCCAGGACCACGCCGCCGCGGCCGTCGCGGCGCGCCGCATCCCCGTGTTCGCCTGGAAGGGCGAAACCGAGGACGAGTTCTGGTGGTGCATCGAGCAGACCATCAACGGCTCCGGCGGCTGGCGCCCCAACCTGATCCTCGACGACGGCGGCGACCTCACCACGGTCCTGCACGAGAAGCATGCCGGTCTTCTGGACGACGTGCGGGGCGTTTCCGAGGAAACGACCACCGGCGTCCACCGCCTGTACGAGATGGCCGAGGCGGGCACGCTCAGGGTTCCCGCCATCAACGTGAACGACTCGGTCACCAAGTCCAAGTTCGACAACCTCTACGGCTGCCGCGAAAGCCTGGTCGACGGCATAAAACGGGCCACCGACGTCATGATCGCCGGCAAGGTGGCGGTGATCTGCGGCTACGGCGACGTGGGCAAGGGTTCGGCGGCCAGCCTGCGCGGCCTGGGCGCGCGGGTCATGATCACCGAAATCGACCCCATCTGCGCCCTGCAGGCGGCCATGGAAGGGTACTCGGTGCTGACCATGGACGAGGCGGCCCCGATCGGCGACATCTTCGTCACCGCCACCGGAAACCTGGACGTCATCACCCTCGATCACATGCGCCGGATGAAGGACCGGGCCATCGTCTGCAACATCGGCCACTTCGATTCCGAGATCCAGGTGGCGGCGCTGAGGAACTACAAGTGGCACAACGTCAAGCCCCAGGTGGACGAGATCGAGTTCCCCGACGGCAAGCGTCTGATCCTGCTCGCCGAGGGACGCCTGGTGAACCTGGGGTGCGCCACCGGCCATCCCAGCTTCGTCATGAGCGCGTCGTTCACCAACCAGGTGCTGGCCCAGATCGAGTTGTGGAACAACCCGGACCGGTACGAGAAAAAGGTCTACATGTTGCCCAAGCACCTGGACGAGAAGGTGGCGACCCTGCACCTGGGCAAGCTCGGCGTCCACCTGACCCGGCTGAGTCCGGAGCAGGCCAAGTATATCAACGTGCCGGTCGATGGGCCGTTCAAGCCGGACTACTACCGCTACTGATGGACCGCGGCCGTGGTGCGGCGCTTCGGAGGGGGCGGTCTTGTTCGGCCGCCCCTTCGCGCATAGGATTCCCCGGTGCTGATACTGATACCGAGTGCTTCTGACAGACGCGCCGCCCCGGCGCCGGGGCCGGCCTGGTAATGGGAACCGTTGCCGCCTTCGCGCTCGGCGCTCTCGCTGTGGCGGCGGTGGCGGTGCCCTTCGTGGTGCGCCAGCACCGCCGGTCGGCCAGGGCGGACGACGAACGCCGGCGCCTCGCCGACGCCGCCGAACGGGACGGCGAGATCCTGGCGGCGGCGCCCGACGGCCTTTTCCTGTGGGACCACGTCAACGGCGGAGAAAGCTGTTCGCGCCGTCTGGCCGTGCTCCTCGGCCTGGCCGCCGGGACACAGTCGCGGTTCGCCGACGTGCGCGCCCGTTTCGAGGGCGAGACGGCGGCGGTGCTGGACAAGGCGGTGGCGGCCCTGCGCCGCGATGGCACGGCATTCGACCTGCTGCTGCCGGCGGCCGGGCGCATGGTGCAGGCGGTGGGCGTGCGCGCCGGCGCCGTCGACGGCCGGCCGCTTGCCGACCTGTTGTGGATGCGCGACGTAACCGGGACCGCGGACGCGGCGCAGTCCGCCGGTGCCGCCGCCGTCGGGCCC
>JADFHR010000267.1 GCA_022567015.1 Pseudomonadota bacterium | reverse complement strand
CTAGTGGCCTGTATCAGCTAAAGTGCACCCCTACGATCGCTTTTCCCGTTTCCTCGGTAGGAGGGGAGGCGCAGGCGATGGCGGCCCATCGGAAAGCCTTCCCGACGCCCCGGGGGGCCACCGGGGGGTGTCCCCCCGACACCGTATGCGGGGGGCGCCCCCGCGACCCCCGGGGAACGGGAAAAGCGACCCGAAGGGCGGCGTTGCGAGGCTTCCGGGGGGACAAGGGGGGGTGTCCCCCCGGCTACGATATGCGGGGGACGCCCCCGCGGCCCCCGGCGTCGTCGCGCGCCGCTTGTGGTGCATGCACACCAAGGCGCGACGCGCTCCTAGCCGGAAACCTCGCAACGCCGTCGTAGGGGTGCAATTTAGCTGATGCAGGCCACTAGACCCAACCCCAACGCTCTTAACGGAGAAAACCCGCCACATTCCCGTCATCGCCTTGACCGCCAACGCCATGCCCGGTGACGTGAAATGGGGGACGCAGGCGTGCTTCCCAATCTCCGTTTGGCTCATGCCGATCAACGTGCGACCGGCTTTCACTCGTCCACCCACGTGGACATCAACGGGACATCGTCTTCGTAGGCGGCGTCGAAGAATTCTTTTTCCAGTCGCACCGCCCTGCGGAACAGCTGGACGACGGCCTCCCGCCGATCAGGGGAAAGCGCCGGTCCGTGCGCATCCAGTTGCCCGCGCAGCCAGTCCACGAAGTCGCGGAATTCGTCATTGGCGTGCAAGTCGATCCATTCGGAAAAATAGAATTTGGACGGAGAGCGGTCCTTCACCGCCGTCGCCCAGGACACATACACCCACTCCGCGACCACGAGAACGGCCAGGATCTCCTCATAGCCGCCCGCCTCCCACGCCTCCTTCATGAGCTCGTGAAACCCGCGCGTCGGCGGTTTCAGCTCGGGATTGGTGCGTTCCTTCTCGGCAACGCCAAGGGCGTCGAACGAGCGCTGGAAATAGGTGTTTTCCTCGCTGGTCACCCCGGCCAGGAAATGGGACAGCCGGATTCGCGCGGCAAGGGCGGGCGCCCGTCCGATGGCATAGCCGAGCAAACCGACAAAGCGGTCGACGAACGAGTAGTCCTGAACCAGATAGCGCCTGAAAACGGCGTCATCCAGGGTTTCGTCCGCCAGTTCCCGGGTAAAACGGTGCTCGACGGCCTGGGTCCAGGTCGGCTCTGACTGCTCTCTCAGCCAATCGGTGAACCGGGGCTCGCCGTTTGCCGCAGACCCTTGGCCGGGCGTGTCGCCCGGGGGTTGAGGTGCGGGAGGCATGGGTCTTCCCCTCTGGCAGCCACAAAAAAGAAGAAAGATATATCGGCACGGGCCGGCGGCCGATCAATGCCTACCGTCTTCCGGCGGACGGACCGTCCGGCGGGGCCGAAGCCTGATCGCCGGGCGCGGTTTCGGGACCAGGAGAGTTTCAAGCCCTATGGTTCGGCCAACAGCCTCTCGTCCACCTTTCCGCCGAGCTCCGCCGTAATCATATCTCGTCCCATGCGAACGTGCACGCTACCGTGTGGCGGCCATTCCAGCGCCGGACGAAACTGGCTGTAACTATACGCCAACACGAAACCCATCGGGAGCGCGCATGTGATCCGTCTTTTCCTTACCGGCGATGTCATGACCGGACGCGGCATCGACCAGGTGTTGCCCAACCCTGTCGATCCCCGCATCTACGAGCCCTACATGAAGTCAGCCGCCGGATACGTGGAGCTGGCGGAACGGCGGAACGGCCCGATCTCGAAGCCGGTCGATTTCGCCTACATCTGGGGCGACGCCCTTCGAGAGTTGGAGCGGGCCGGTCCGGACGTCCGGATCATCAACCTGGAAACCAGCGTCACCGTGAGCGAGGACCATTCCCCCAAGGGAATCAATTACCGTATGCACCCGAAAAACGTCCCTTGTCTCCAGGCGGCCGGTATCGACGTTTGTCTTCTCGCCAACAACCACGTCCTCGACTGGGGGCCTTCGGGCCTCATCGAGACGCTGGAAACGCTTCGGGCGGTGGACCTGAAGACTGCCGGCGCCGGTCGCGATGCCCGCGAGGCGTTGGCGCCCGCCGTCGTCGAGATTTCAGGCAAGGGGCGGGTGATCGTGTTTGCCTTCGGCGCCGTCAGCAGCGGCATCCCCCGCGCCTGGGCCGCCGCCGCCGACAGACCCGGCGTCAACCTGCTTCCCGATCTGTCTCAAGCCACCGTCGGCGCCATCGGGGCGGCGGTGAAAGAGGTGAAGCGCACGGGCGACGTCGCCGTCGCCTCGTTGCACTGGGGCGGGAACTGGGGCTACCAGGTTACCCGATCCCAGCAGGAGTTTGCCCACGGGTTGATCGACGACGCCGGCATCGACATGGTCCACGGCCATTCGTCCCATCACGTGAAGGGCATTGAGGTCTATGGCGGAAAGCCGATCCTTTATGGCTGCGGCGATTTCCTGACCGATTACGAGGGCATAGGCGGCCACGAGGAATTCCGAGACGATCTGGTTCTGATGTACTTCCCGGCCATCGATCCGGCGACGGGCCTCCTCCAACGCCTCGACATGACGCCGCTTCGGCTCAGGAACTTCCGCCTCAACCACGCGTCGGCGCCGGAGGCGCGGTGGCTAGAAGGCGTGCTCAACGGCGAGGGTCGGCGTTTCGGCACGGGCGTGGAAAGGGATGAGGACAATCGGCTGACGCTCAGATGGGCTTGAGCGACGGGGCCCAAGCAATAGAAGAATGCCGTGAACCGGCCGGGCTTCGGTAATTGTCTTCAGCCCGCAAACGGCGGAGTTTTTCGTTTGCGTAGACGAGGTGTACGCTCACCCCATGGCCGTGTGGGAAAGGAACGGCGCTATCATCGGCGGCATGGGCGGCTGGCCGGTTTCGTCGGAATGGCGTAGTTTAAACAAATCGCCCACCTAATGGACTGCGCCAGAACCCTATGACCACAGCCGATATACCTGCCGAAACGGTCACATCGGATGACGAGTGGGGGCTTGTCTATGATTGGCAATGCCCGGCCTGCAACCTGTACTGCCACCTGTTGTGCATCAGGGAAGCCGGCGGCCAATTTCGTCTGGTCAACGCGCGCGACAACCCTGAGGTCATGAAAGAAATCACGGCTCGGGGCCTCGATATTGATCAGGGCATGATTCTGAAAATGAACGACCAGTTCTATTATGGTGCCGCCGCGATTCACAAGCTGGCCCTCATTGGCAGCCCGTCCACGGTGTTCAATCGGTTTAATATCTGGATATTTCGCTCTCGGCGTCGCGCGGAACTGCTCTATCCAGGTCTGCGTGCCTGCCGTAATTTCCTGCTGAAGCTCTTGAGGCGCACCAAGATCAACAATCTCGGACTTCCGGA
>JADFHR010000266.1 GCA_022567015.1 Pseudomonadota bacterium | reverse complement strand
TATGCGGCCCGTCGGAGGGCGTCGAAAAGTTTCGACGATGCGCCGCATCGCCTGAAACTTTCCTCCTACCCGACGAGCCGCCTACGCGATCTCTATGAGTCATGATCAGCGACCCTTGGTATTATCCCCCCGGGAGCCTCGCAAGACCGCCCTTCGGGTCGCTTTTCCCGTCTCCTCGGGGCGTCGGGAACGCTTGACGATGGCCCCGCATCGCCGGCGCGTCCCCTCCTGCCGAGGAAACGGGAAAAACGATCGTATAGTGCACGAATCTCTGGGACAGGACACTGGCACTCCCTTGACCAAGAGCCGACAGAAGTCCGCGCCCTTCCCCAGCCGGGAAGACATCCTCCGGTTCGTAACGGAAAGCCCGGGCCCGGTCGGCAGGCGTGAAATCGTCCGCGCCTTTCGCCTGGACGCTCACCAGCGCACCCGTCTCAAACGGGTGTTGCGGGACATGGAGAGGGACGGCTCGCTGCCGTCGCGCCGCACGCGCCGTGGCGCCAAAGCGGTCGGGTTGCCGGCCGTCACCGTGCTCGAGATCACCGGCACGGATACGGACGGCGAAGTTCTGGCCCGTCCGCTGGCGTGGGAGGGCGACGCCCCGCCGCCGGTCATATACATGGCGCCGGAGAAACGGGGACGGCCGGCGCTGGGTCCCGGGGACAGGGTGCTGGCGCGTCTTGCCCGGGTGCGCGACCCGGTCTCCGGCGGCGTCGCCTACGAGGGCCGGACCATGCGCCGCATCGACGCCCGCCCGTCCCATGTTCTGGGGGTCTACGAAACCGGCGACGGCCGGGGACGCCTGAGGTCCACCGACCGCCGCACCCGGAACGACTTCGTCGTCGCCCCCGGCGACTCCATGGGCGCCCAACCCGGCGATCTGGTCCGCGCCAAGGTCCTGCCCGGGCGGCGCCTGGGTCCCCGCCGGGCGCAGGTGATCGAGCGCCTGGGGAAGACGGAGGGGGCGAAGTCCATCGGCCTGATCACCCTCCACGAATGCGGCATCCCCACCCAGTTCACCGACCAGGCCCTGGCCCAGGCGGCGGCCGCAGGCGCGGCGCCGCCGCAAGGCCGCGACGACCTGAGGGACCTGCCCCTGATCACCATCGACGGCGCCGACGCCCGGGACTTCGACGACGCCGTGTGGGCCGAGCCCGACAGCGACGCGGACAACCCCGGCGGCTGGCACCTGCTGGTGGCCATCGCCGACGTCGCCTCGTACGTGCGGCCCGGCGACGCCCTGGACGCCTGCGCCTATGAGCGCGGTAACTCGGTCTACCTGCCCGACCGGGTCGTGCCGATGTTGCCCGAAGCGCTCTCCAACGGGTGGTGCTCGCTGAAACCGGACGAGGACCGCCCGTGCCTGGCGGCGCACCTGTGGATCGACGCCGACGGCGCCCCGCTGCGCCACGCCTTCGTGCGCGCCACCATGCGCTCGGCGGCGCGGCTCACCTACGCCCAGGTCCAGGCGGCCCGCGACGGCATGCCCGACGACGACACGGCGCCCCTGGTGGAGACCGTCGTCCGGCCCCTCTACGGCGCCTACGGGGCGCTGGCCAAGGCACGAAAAATGCGTGGCGTTCTGGAACTGGACCTGCCCGAACGCCGGGTGGTGGTGGACGAGGACGGCGTGGTGACGGGAATCGACATCCGCCCCCGCCACGACAGCCACCGGCTGATCGAGGAGTTCATGGTCGCCGCCAACGTGGCCGCCGCCGAGACCCTGGCGAAAGCGGGCCAACCCTGCATGCACCGGAACCACGACTCGCCGCCCCTGGACAAGCTGGAGGCCCTGCGCCAGTTCCTCGACGGCCTCGGTCTGAAGCTGGCGCGGGGCCAGGTGATCAAGGCCAGCCAGTTCAACCACATCCTGGCCAAGGCCGCCGCCCTCCCCCAGGCCCACATGGTCAACCAGGTGGTGCTGCGCAGCCAGGCCCAGGCCGAATACCGCCCCGGCAACATCGGCCACTTCGGGCTGGCGCTCGGGCGCTATTGCCATTTCACCTCGCCGATCCGCCGCTATGCCGACCTCGTGGTCCACCGGGCCCTGATCCGCGGCGCCGGGCTGGGCGACGGCGGCCTCGAGGAGGACCACCGGGACTTCACCCAGATGGGCGAGCACCTTTCCGGGACCGAGCGCCGCGCCCAGGGCGCCGAACGGGACGCCGTGAACCGGTTCACCGCCGCCTATCTGGCCGACCGGGTGGGGGCCGTGTTCGCCGGGCGCATCAACGGCGTCACCCGCTTCGGCCTGTTCGTCACCCTCGACGAAACCGGCGCCGACGGGCTGGTGCCGGCGCGCACCCTGCCCGCCGACACCTACATCCACGATGCGGCGGGCCATTGCCTGCGCGGACGCCGGACGGGGCGCGAATACCGCCTCGGCGAAGAGGTGGAGGTGCGCCTGACGGAGGCCGACCCGCTGACCGGCGGCATGATCTTTCACCTTATGGACTCGGGCGCGCCCCGCCCCGGCCGGGCCCGCACCCGGCCCGCCGCGGCGCCGAAGAAACCAGGCAAAAAGGGGAAACGCCGGCGCTAGCGTCCGCGCCGGTCCCGGGCGCCCGAAAGAAGGCGCAACTCCGATGGTGACGCGCACACCGAAATCGCGGACAATCTGCGCCATGGCGTGGTCGGGTAAAGGTGGACCTCTGGGCGTCGTCGTTGCGGCGGCGTGGTTGGCGGCCGCGTGCGCGCCGGTGCACCTTCCGGCGCCGGCGGACGCCGTCTCGCCGTCGCTCACACAGCAGGTTCAGCCGGTTCCCGAGCGGCCGGAGGCGGAGGTCTTCGCCGCCGGCTACGCCACCATCACCGAGAAGTACATCGAGGCCGTGCCGGCGGCGACCCTCGCCATGGAGGGCATGCGCGGGCTCGGCGCCATCGATCCGGCGTTGACGGTGACGCGCTCCGAAGACGTGGTGGTCCTCGCCGCCTCGGAACTGACGATTGCCCGTTTTCCGGCCCCGGCGGACGACGACGTCGAGGGCTGGGCGGCCCTCACCGCGAAAGTGTCGGCGGCGGGGCGGCGGACGTCGAAAGAGTTGCGCACCGCGTCCGACGAAAAGCTGTACGAGGCGGTGTTCGACGGCGTCCTTTCCAGCCTCGACATCTTCTCGCGCTACGCCGGGGCCGAAGAGGCCAGGAGGAACCGCGAGAAACGCGACGGTTTCGACGGAATCGGCATCCGGGTCCGCATGGACGCGGGGGCGGCGCGGGTGACCTGGGTCCTGGCCGACACCCCGGCGGCCGGCGCCGGCCTGAGGAAGGGCGACCGCATCACCCACGTGGACGGCGTGTCGGTCAGGGGCTTCACAAGGCATGAGGTGGTCCGCCGCCTGCGCGGCCCGAGCCATGCCCCCGTCGCCGTC
>JADFHR010000265.1 GCA_022567015.1 Pseudomonadota bacterium | reverse complement strand
CGTATGCGGCCCGTCGGAGGGCGTCGAAAAGTTTCGACGATGCGCCGCATCGCCTGAAACTTTCCTCCTACCCGACGAGCCGCCTACGCGATCTCTATGAGTCATGATCAGCGACCCTTGGTATTACAACGGTTGGACCAGCCCGGCGCCGATCAGCTTTTCGACCACCGGCGCCAGCGCGGCCGCGTCGTGGTCATCAAAGGTCCGCGCCAGGCTCTCCGCATTGAAATAGTCGCGGCCCAGCACCCACCGGGCGACCTCCGCCTCGTCGGCGGAAAGGGTTTCCCGGCCCGAGCCGGTGGTCAGCAGCCAGCCGCCGCCGCGGCGCACCAGCTTCGTGCCCAGGGAGCGCACCCGGTAAAGCGCCGCCTGTTCACGCGCCGGCAGGGCGAAGTTGGCCGGTTGGTTCTGCAGGGCGCTCTGGCGCTGATACTGGCTCAACCGGTCGGCGGTCTCGGGCAGGGTGATGATCTCGCGCAAGCGGTCCGCGAGCCTGCCAAGATGGGCCTCGATCGCCGCGATGTCGTCGAAGTGGGGCAGATCCTGCCGGAACAGCGGCTCCTCCGGCAGGTCCTGCAGCAGCTGGCGCATGAAATCGTGGCCGGTCACCTGGGTGACGCTGAAGGACAGGTGAAGGGTGGCCTCGCTCGAGGCAAGGGCGTCGTGGTATTGGCCCTTGGGGATGTACAGCACGTCGCCCGGCGTCATGTCCACCTCCATCAGCACCTTGCCCTTGGCCTGTTCGCGCTGCTCGGGGGTCAGGCTCTCGCACTGGAAGCCGGGAATTTCCATCGGGTGCTCGAAGCGCCCTTCGTAGACGCGCCACGTCTTCCGCCCCTCGAAATGCAGGGCCCACACGTCGTCGACGTCGTAGTGGGCGACGAACCCCTTGTGCTCGTTCCACGAGCAGTATGCGTTGCACGTGGGCGCCCCGCCCGCGACCACGGCGAGGGTGCCCGCGACCCCGGCTATGCCCGGGCTCAGGGTCTCCAGCGAATCCAGGACCACGGTCGCCCCCCGGCGCAGGAGCTCGGTGACGCGCTGGGGGTCCGGCCGCATGGCGCGGTAGCCGTCCGCGGTGACGCCCGGGTAACAGAATTCCTCGGGCTGCAGATTGCGGCCGTCCAGCGCCATTTTCAGGCTCTTTCCGGTCCACAGCCTCGACATGTTTAACAGCCGGTTGAGCTCGTCCCACGAGAAGATGCGCGCCAGTTTTTCGGCATCGCCCGGGATGTGCACCGGCTTCGTCCCGTAGTACTGGTCGAAGAAATCCTCGGGCGTCAGCGGATGGAGAAGGTCGCGATAGCTGATTGCCTGATTGTCCATCCCTCGGGCCTGTGCGGCGCTGCGGTTGGTGTTCAGGGTGATCGGCCGAGGGTACGGCATCCGGTCCCGAATTGCCAGGGCGGCCGGCCGCGCAAACCGGGGCTGCGCGGCTCCATGCCCGCGCACCGGGGTCGACGGACAGGCGGTTTCAAGGATGACGGGTGGACTTTCCGGCACGGCCGACGCGCCGGGCCGTGGCTGCCTTGGCGCCGTTTCGCTGCGACCTCCCCGCCCCACGGACGCACCACGCCGACTGCGGCCGCGCCGCTGGCGACGTCGCGCAACGATTGTCGCTGCGTCAGTCTAGGGCAACGAGGTTGTCCGCGGCGCTCCTGCCCTTGTCGCCCGGGACAAGCTCGTATTCGACTTTTTGACCCTCGCGCAGGGTCGTCAGTCCCGCCCGTTCAACGGCCGAGATATGGACGAACGCATCCTTGGATCCGTCTTCGGGCTCGATGAAACCGTACCCCTTGGCGGGATTGAACCATTTAACCGTACCAACCGGCATGACGTATTCTCGCAAAGTGAAACTCCGAGACCCGTCAATACCATGAAACGGTGCGCTGTCATATCCCTATTCCCGGCGGGCCCGGCGGCGGTCTTTCCCGTGTAGGCAACGGCCGCCAGCCGGCCTATGCTGGGGTAGGCCGCGCAACGGGATTAGGGACGATGACCAGCCACGAGACTGTGCAAGGGCTGGCGGCGCGAGTGCCCGACGGCGCCCTGCTCGCCATTCCGCCGGAATACAGCTTCGTTCCCATGGCCCTGGTCCGGGCGCTCATCCGGCGCGCCGTGCGGGACCTGCACCTGCTGGCCGTTCCCACCGGCGGCCTGGCGGCGGACATGCTGATCGGCGCCGGGTGCGTGAAGACCATGGAGGCCGCCGCCGTCAGCCTCGGCGAAGCCGGCCCGGCGCCGCGTTTCACGGAAGCCGTGACCACCGGCGCCGTGGTCATGCGGGACTCCACCTGTCCGGCCGTGCACACGGCCCTGCAGGCGGCCGAGAAAGGCGTGCCGTTCATGCCCTTGCGCGGTCTCATCGGCTCGGACGTGCTCAAGCACCGGGACGACTGGACGGTGGTGGACGACCCCCTCGGCGGGGACGGCGGACCGATCGTGCTCCTGCCGGCGATCCGCCCCGACGTGGCGGTGTTTCACAGCCCCCGCGCCGACACCAGGGGCAACGTCTGGGTCGGCCGGCGCCGCGAGCTGGTGACCATGGTGCACGCCGCGAAGACGGCCCTGGTCACCGTGGAAACGGTGCAGGAGACGGACCTGCTGGCCGACGAGGCGACGGCGGCGGGGACCCTGCCGGCGCTCTACGTGACCGCCTTCGCCGAGGCGCGGGAAGGCGCGTGGCCGCTCGCCCTGGCCGGCCATTACGACGCCGACGCCGAACACATCCGCGCCTATGCGCGCCAGGCGAAGACGCCCGAAGGCTTTCGCGGCTACCTGGACCGGCACGTGTTCGCCGCCGCCGTCCAGGCCGCGTCATGACCCATTCGGCGGACGAGTTCCTGATCTGCGTCATCGCCCGCATGCTGGACGGCGCCGGGCACGTGGCGGTGGGCGCCGCGTCGCCGATTCCGGGCGCCGCCGCCCTGCTGATGCGTGAACTCACCGATGGCCGGTTGCTGGTCTCCATGATCCACGGCCGCGCCAACAACCCGTTCACCGACGGCGGGCGCGAAGTGTTCGACTGCGCCGGCCAGGGCCGCATCGACGTGTTCTTCCTGGGCGGCGTGCAGATCGACGGCGAGGCCAACATCAACCTTGTCGGCATCGGCGACTACCCGGCGGTGGACACCCGTTTCCCCGGGTCCTTCGGCTCCGCCTACATGTATTTCGTCGTGCCCAAAGTGATCCTGTTCCGCCAGGAGCACACCCGGCGGGTGTTCGTGCCCAAGGTGGATTTCATCAGCGCGCCGGGGATTAGCCCCCCCGGCGTCTATCGGCCCGGCGGGCCGAAGGCCCTGGTCACCGGGCTTGCCGTGTTTTCCTTTGATAAGGACTCGGCGCGGTTCCGCCTGGAATCCGTGCAC
>JADFHR010000264.1 GCA_022567015.1 Pseudomonadota bacterium | reverse complement strand
CGTATGCGGCCCGTCGGAGGGCGTCGAAAAGTTTCGACGATGCGCCGCATCGCCTGAAACTTTCCTCCTGCCCGACGAGCCGCCTACGCGATCTCTATGAGTCATGATCAGCGACCCTTGGTATAACCCCGATATTTCATGAAGGCGCCGGCGCACGGAACGCCGGTGGGTGCCCTTCGACGGATGGCGCCGGTTTCCACGAAGGAGCAATGTGTCCCGTTCCCTTCAAGAAATATCCGGGCTAATCCTCCTTCAGGGGGGCCGCGGTTTCCAAGGCGGCCTCGAGCCGCCAGCCTCCCCGGGCCCGGCGCCACAACGTGAAAGCGCCGTAGGCCAGCACCACCGTCGCCACCACCGGCCGCGGGATGCCGCCCATCATGTAGAGCGGTACGGAAACGGCGAAGCACGCCGCCGGCAGGTAGAACAGCGTCCACTTCTTTTTGCCCCGGTGCGACTGAAACAAGGGAAAGAGGGCGGAAAACATAGCGATGGTGAAGAAGAACAGCGACCACGGCCGGGTGAAGAAGGGCGAGATGTCGGTGGTGATGGCCATGGCCCGGGCCAGGTTGAGCTCGGCGATGTTGCCCAGCACCACGCCCAGGATCATCGGCGCCAGGGGAAAGCCGAAATGCCGCATCAAGAAACCGAGGATGCCGAACCACACCAGGGTCCAGACGTCGAACTCGACGTTGTTGATGGCGAACACGCCGATGCCGCAGAATCCGAGAATGACCCCCGCCAGCACGTACATGCGGACCCGGGTCACCAGCACGAAGACGCGGAGCATGAAGGACTGCAGGCCGATCATCATGAAAGTGGCGACGAAGAAGGCGATGAAGATGGAATAGGCGATCAGCGGTTCTTCGGCGATGAAGGTGGGGCTGGGGATGACGTCGTGGATCAGCAGCGCGCCCAGCATCACCGCCGTCGTCACGTCGCCGGGAATGCCCAAGGCCATCATCATGATCAGTGCGCCCCCTTCGACCGCGTTGTTGGAGCTTTCCGGCGCGATGATGCCGTCGGCGATGCCGGTGCCGAACTTCTCCGGGTATTTGGAGGCCTTCTTGGCCTGGTCGTAGGCCAGGATGTTGGCGATGGAGCCGCCGGCGCCCGGCAGGATGCCGGTGAACACGCCGATCAGCGACGAGCGGACGACGATGGTCCAGCGTTTTGCCACTTCCGCGATGGCCCGGCGGTGCTCGATCCTGACATGGACGGTCCCCTTCTCGGTGAGGGACCTTCGCGCCGCCGCGGGATCACGGACATCGCGCAACAGTTGGCTGAAGGCGAAAAGACCGATGAGCACGGCGATGAAATCGAAACCCTGCAGCAAGGTGTCGGAGCCGAAGTTGAAACGCGCCATGCCGACGGCCTCGTCCTCGCCGACGGTCCTGATCAGCAGCCCCAGCGCCCCGGCGATCAGGCCCTTGACCATATGCTTTCCGGCCAGGCTGGCGGTGATGGTCAACGCGAACATCACCAGCATGAAGTAGTCCCAGGGATTGAATTCCAGCCCGATCCTGGCAAGCTGCGGCGCCAGGGTCACCAGCAGGATGGCGCTGATGATGCCGCCCGCGAACGACGACCACACGCCGATGCCGAGCGCCAGGCCCGGCTGGCCCTTCTTCCGCGCCATGGGAAAGCCGTCAAAGGTGGTGGCCACCGACGAGGGCGTCCCCGGGATGCCGGTGAGAATCCCCGCCATGAGGCCGCCCGAAAGACCGCCGACGAGGACGCTGACCATGGTCGCCAAGCCCTGGGGCGCCGGCATGTTGAAGGTGAAGGGCAGCGTCAGGACCACCGCCATGGCGATGGTGAAGCCCGGGATGGCGCCGGCGATCAGGCCCCCGGCGACCCCGACCAACATCAGAAGGACCGTCTTGATCGTCGCCAGTTCGACGAAGGCGTTTATGATATTTTCGATTATCACCGGGGGCCCCTTACATCGGGTCCATGAACATGCCCGAAGGCAGGATGACGCCGAGGCCGAAGGTGAAGAGCGACCACATGCCGCCGATGGTGAGGATCGCGACGGCGGCATGGAAAACGAGGTCGCGCCGGTCCCAGCCACCGAGCGCGCCCTGCAGCACGAACACGAAGCTCACCCCGCCGATCAGCATGCCCAGGACCGGCAACGTCGCCAGGTAGGTGAAAAACAATCCGAAGCACCAGAGCGGGTTGCGCCAGTGGGATATCCAGCCCTTTATTCCCCCTCCGGGGGGGGCCTCGTCGTTTTTGTCCGTCTCTTCCGGCTCCTGCCGGAGGGACTGGATCAGATAGATCATCGACAACAATGCCAGTACGCCGAGGACCACCCTGGGCCAGGTGGACGGCATCAGGACCCCGTAATCGGGCTGGCGGATGTCGAAGGTGGCCCAGAAGAAGACGCCGCAGAAGACGAGCAACACCATGGCGATGACGGCGTCGCGGTTAAGGCGTTCCATGGCGGTCTCGTGTCAGTGGAGAACTGAAAACGGCCCGGACCCGCATCAAGGTCCGGGCCGCTTTCGAGCGGGATCGGTTCTTGGGCTTATTTCTTGTACATGCCGATCTTGATGGCGACCTTCTCGTGTTCGGCGAAGGTCTTTTCGGCCCACTTGCGGTACCCTTCGGGGCCGACCCACTTCACGTCCGTGCCCTTGGCGTCCATCTGCTTCATCAGGCCGGGATCCTCGGCCGCCGCCTTGAAGACGTTGGACCAGTGCTCGATGATGTGCTTGTCGGTGCCTTTGGGCGCGACGATGCCGCGCTTCAAGGCATAGACCAGATCGACGCCCAACTCTTTCAGCGTCGGCAGGTCCGGCAGGTGCTTGGAGCGTTCCTCGGCGGCGATGGCATAGCCCTTGAGGTCTTTGTTCTCCAAGTACTTGCGGCCCGAAGCGACGTTCAGGGTGCCGAGTTCGATGGCGTTCGACAGAAGCGCCGTCATCCGCTGCCGCGTGCCGTCGAACGGCACGTACTTGAACTTCATGCCGGTCAGGTCTTCCAGGATCAGCCACATGAACTGGCTGGTGGAACCGAAGGTGGCGCCCGTCAGGATCGTTCCCGGCTTGGCCAACGCTGCTTTCTTCAGTTCGGCGAACGTGTTCCACGGCGCCTGGCCCGAGGCGCCGATGATGTCCGGCGTCGAGGTCAACAGCGCCACCGTCTCGAAGGCCGGGAAGGTGAATTTGATGCGGCCGTTGAGGTAGCTGGTCATGGCGCTTTGGTGGATGGCGAACAGCGTGCAGCCGTCCGGCTTCGCCTTGCGCGCCTCCTTGGCGCCCTTGTTGCCGCCCTGGCCGGGGATGGTCACGACCTTGATCTTGGGCGTGACGTCCAGGTTCTTGATGGTCTTCTCGAAGATCGAGAAGATGACGTGGGTTCCTCCGCCCGCCTTCCACGGCACGATCAGTTTGG
>JADFHR010000076.1 GCA_022567015.1 Pseudomonadota bacterium | reverse complement strand
ACGACCCGGTTGGCCTGGGGCTCCAGCCGCACCACGAAGAGGGGCTCGGGCGCCGCGATGCCCAGGCCCCGGCGCTGGCCGATGGTGAAGTGGATGATGCCGTCGTGGCGGCCGAGCACGCGGCCCTGAAGGTCGACGATGTCGCCGGCCCGGAACGCGCCGGGGCGCATCCGGGCGACCACGTCGGCATACGAGCCCTCGGGCACGAAGCAGATGTCCTGGCTGTCGGGCTTGGCGGCGACGGCAAGCCCGAACCGGCGGGCCAGGTCCCGGGTCCGCGCCTTGTCCATGTCGCCCAGGGGGAAGCGCAGGTATTCGAGCTGCTCTTGCGTGGTGGCGAACAGGAAATAGCTCTGGTCGCGCACGGGGTCGACGGCGCGGTGGAGTTCAGCGCCCGCGCCGCCGGCCACCCGGCGCACGTAGTGGCCGGTGGCGAGGGCGTCGGCGCCGAGGTCCCGCGCCATGGCCAGGAGGTCGCGGAACTTGACCGTCTGGTTGCAGCGCACGCAGGGGACGGGGGTCTCGCCGCGCACGTAGGAATCGGCGAAATCGTCGATCACCGCGTCCAGAAAGCGGCTTTCGAAATCGAGCACGTAGTGGGGAATGCCCAGGGTGTCCGCCACCCGGCGGGCATCGTAGATGTCCTGGCCGGCGCAGCACGACCTGGTGCTCTTCACCGCCCGGCCGTGGTCGTACAGTTGCAAGGTGACGCCGATGACCTCGTAGCCCTGCTCGTTGAGCAGGGCGGCGGTGGTCGAGCTGTCGACCCCGCCCGACATGGCGACGACGACGCGGGTCCGGCCCGGCGCCTTATCAAAGCCCAAGGCATTCATGGGCGCGAATATAGGGATTCGGAGCGCCGGTACAAGCTCAGCCGTCCTTGGGGATCTCGTCCCCGGCGATTTCGTCCCTGGGTCCATCGCCCTCGGGCTCGATCAGGGCGCGCAGGGTGATCGAGCGGAACTCGCGCCGGTACAGCACCAAAACGACCCAGATGCAGGCCACCGCGAACGCCCAGGGCTGGATGAACCAGGTGAGCGTCGCCAGGCCGAAGTAATAGGCCCTGAGGCCGCGGTTCTGGGTGTTCACGCCGCGCGTGATGAGCCGCGCCGTGCGCTCGGCGAACCCTGGCCTGTCGGGCGCGTTGACATCCTCGCGCATGGGGGCGGCGCCGATCAGCACCAGGGCGAAGTTGAACTGGCGCATGGACCACACGAACTTGAAGAAGGCGTAAACAAAGATCAGCAGCAGCACCATGCCCTTCAGCTCCCACAGTTCGCGCGACGTCTGCACGGCGAAGGACAGCTCGGACACCGCCTCGCGGGCGGCGCCGAACCCGCCGAGGATGGTCATCAGCCCGGCCAGGATGAAGATGGTGGTGGAGGCGAACAAGGCGTTGCTGCTGATCAGCGCCGCCAGGATATTGACGTCGCCGGTGCGCAACTCGCGTTCCAGCATGCGCTCCATCCAGCGCACCCGGTACCGGTGCAGGGCCTCCACCAGATTGGGCGCGTCCCGATTCGGGCGGTCGGCAAAGGCCGTGTACCCGACCCAGCACACAAAGAGCCAGACCAGGACAATGTAGTCGGCAACGGCGGCTCCAACCACGGCGTCACTCCCGGGCGTCGAGCGCCATGTCCCAGAACGCCGCCTCCAGGCGGGTGGCCTGGCGAAAGGTGGTGAGAAGGGAGTCGATGCGCCCCGGGCCGCCGCGGCGTTCCATCAGGCGGTCGATGGTGGCCACCTCGGCGCGGGCGACGTCTTGGTAGTCCGTGGACGCGTACATCTCGATCCACTCACGATACGGGTTGCCGTCCAGGCGCGTGGCCGGGTCGGAGATCAGACCGGCGCCGATTTCGGCGTAGCCGACGACGCACGGCGCCAGCGCCACATGCAGGTCCAGAATATCGCCGGCCAGGCCTTTCTCCAGCACGTAACGGGTATAGGCCATGGTGGCCGGGGCCTCGGGCAGGGCGGCCATGGCGTCTTCGCTCAGGCCCCAGCCGGCACAATAGGTCACGTGCAGGCCCATTTCCACGTCGATGATGGCGGAAAGCGACCGCGCCGCCTGGCGGATGTCGTCCAGGTCGTCGGCCTTGTAGGCGGCGAGCGCATAGGCGCGGGCCAGGTGGATGAGGAACAGATAGTCCTGACCCAGGTACCGGCGGAAGCAGGGCTCGGCCAGGGTGCCGTCGCCCACCGCGCCGACAAAGGCGTGCCCGGTGTAGGCCTGCCAGTCGTCCACGCAGCCGGCGCGCAGGCGGCCGAAGACGCTGCCCGAGGCAAACAGCTTCACCGCCTTTCCAGGCGCCGGGCTAACGGACATCTTGGGTCACCGCCGGCAAGGTCACGACGAGGCCGTCGAGCTCCTTGGTGATGGTGATCTGGCAGCCCAGGCGCGAGGTCCGGCTCAGGCCCAGGGCCAGGTCCAGCATGTCGTCCTCCTCCTCGCTGCTTTCGGGCAGCCTGTCGAACCACGCCGGGTCGACGATCACGTGGCAGGTGGAACACGCCATGCAGCCCTCGCAGGCGCCTTCCAGGTCGATGGCGTTGCTATGGGCGATCTCGAGCACCGACACCCCTTCCGGGGCGTCGACCTCGCGGCGCCGTCCGCCGGGTTCGATAAAGGTCATCCTGGGCATGCGGCCGGGTCCATGGGCTTGGCAGGGATCAGGCCGTCTCCCGGAGCGGGCTCGTCCGGCGCAACCGCTCCACCTCGCCGGCGATCCTGCCGACGGCGAAGTCCACGTCGTCTTCCGTGGTGAAGCGGCCGAAGCCCACCCTGATGGCGCACCTGGCCAGCCCGTCGTCGAGCCCGATCGCCCGCAAGACGTAGGACGGCTCCACGGATGCCGAGGTGCAGGCCGAGCCCGACGACACCGCCAGGTCCTTGATGCCCGCCACCAGGCCTTCGCTGTCCACATCGGCGAAGCTGAGGTTGAGGTTGCCGGGGATGCGCCGTTCCTCGTCCCCGTTGAGATGGACCCCGGACAGGCGCCCGGTGATGCCCTTGTAGAAGCGGTCCCTGAGGGCGGCCACGCGCTCCGCCTCGTCCCCCATCTCGCGCCCGGCGATGGCGCAGGCCTCGCCCAGGCCGACGCACAAGGGGGTGGGCAACGTGCCCGACCGCAGGCCGCGCTCCTGGCCGCCGCCGTCCATGAGCGCCACCAGGCGCACCCGCGGACGGCGGCGCACGTAGAGGGCGCCGATTCCCATGGGTCCGTAAATCTTGTGGCCCGAGATGCTCATCAGGTCGATGTGCATCGCCTCCACGTCGAGCGGGATCTTGCCCACGGCCTGGGCCGCGTCGGTATGGAAAAAGGCGCCCCGTTCGCGGCAGATGGCGCCGATTTCCCCGATCGGCTGGATGACGCCGATCTCGTTGTTGACGGCCATGACGGAGACCATGACGGTGTTCTCCGTGATGGCGTCCCTCAGCCTGTCCAAGTCGATCAGCCCGGTCGCCCCGACCGCCAGACAGGTGACCCGGAAGCCTTCGTGCTCCAGGTGGCGGGCGGCTTCCAGGACGCACTTGTGTTCGGTGACACAGGTGACGATGTGGTCCTTCCTGGCCTTGTAGAAACGGGCCACGCCCTTGAGCGCCATGTTGTTGGATTCGGTCGCGCCCGAGGTGAAGATCACCTCCCTGGCGGTGGCGCCGATCAGGCCGGCGATCTCGCCGCGCGCCTTTTCCACCGCGTCTTCCGCCTCCCAGCCGAAAAAGTGCTCGCGCGAATGGGGGTTGCCGAACTTCTCGCTGAAATAGGGCAGCATGGCCTGGACGACGCGCGGATCGGTCGGCGTCGTCGCCTGGTAGTCCAGGTAGACGGGGACGTCGCGTTTGCGAAGGCCCGGCCCGGCCCCGTCCGTGGCACCGGAATTACCCATCGTATTCCCTTGCTGTTGGCGCTCAGGCCGCCGGCGCCGCCACACCCTGGCCGGCTTCGGCGCGGACATGAAGCGCGGTCCACGCGTCGACGAACGCGTCCACGTCTTGCGCCGTGCTGTTCCAGCCCAGGCTCGCCCGGATGGCGCTGGCGGCCTGGGCCGCGTCCGCGTTCATGGCCGCGAGCACGTGGCTCGCCTGCACCTTGCCCGAGGAACAGGCGGAGCCCGCGCTCACCGCCACGCCGGCCAGATCCAGGGCCATCACCTGGGTCTCGCTGGCCATGCCGGGCATGGTGAGACAACTGGTATTGGGCAGGCGCCCGGCGCCGGCGCCGAATATCCGCGTCTCGGGCGAGACGGCCAGGATTCGCCGCTCCAGTGCGTCGCGCAACCGCCCAAGTCCGGCGAATCCGTCCACACCCTTGCCGGCCTCCCGCGCCGCGGCGCCGAAGCCGGCGATGCCGGAAAAGTTTTCGGTGCCCATGCGCCGCCCGCGCTCCTGCCCGCCGCCGAACACGATGGGGCTGAGCGGCACGGAATCGGCGACGACCAGGGCGCCGATACCCGCCGGCCCGCCAATCTTGTGGGCCGACAGCGACACCATGTCGACGCCGAGCGCCCCCATGTCGACGGGGATCTTGCCCGCCGCCTGCACCGCGTCGCAGTGCACCAGGGCTCCGAAACGCCGCGCCACCTCGACGATCCCGGCCACCGGCTGGACGACGCCGGTCTCGTTGTTGGCCAGCATGACCGACACCAGGGCCGGGGTCCCCTCGCCCGCCAGCATGGAGTCCAGGGCATCGAGGTCGACGACGCCTTCTGAGTCCACGGGGATCAGCGCGGCCCCCGCCCCCGCCATGAGCACCGATTCGTGCTCCACCGCCGAGACTACGATGCGCTCGCGCCCCGCGCCCCTGAGGGCCAGGTTGTTGGCCTCGGTGCCGCCGCTCGTGAACACCACGTCCGCCGGGGCCGCGCCGACCAGGGCGGCGACCGCCTCGCGGGCGTCTTCCACGGCGCGGCGCACGGCGCGGCCGAAGCCGTGCACCGACGAGGCGTTGCCGGTCAGCGACAGGGCCGCCGCCACGGCCTCGGCCGCCGCCGGCCTGACCGTGGTGGTCGCGTTGTGATCCAGATAGACAGCGCGGTCCATGTCGACATCGTGATCCATGACGGATGTTTCTACCGCGCCGTGGTCGCCCGATCTATGTCTTCACGCGCGGCCATTTTGGCCGTCCGGGCACGGCGGAACAGGTCGCCGCTGGTTCCCAGCACGCGACCGGCACACACGTCGGCGAGGGACACCGAACTGAGATACAGGTAAATCTGGTTGCCCAGTTCCTCCCACAGGTCGTGGGTCAGACAGCGGCTCCTGTCCGATGTGCACCCGGCGGGGGATCCCGGCGTGCAGCGTGTCGCCCGGATGGTCTCGTCCACCGCTAAGATGATGTCGGATACCCTGACCGCGCTGGCGTCGCGCGCCAGGAGATAGCCGCCGCCCGGCCCGCGGACGCTATTCACCAGGCCGCCCCGGCGGATTTTCGCGAACAACTGCTCCAGGTAGGAAAGCGATATCTCCTGGCGCTCGGCGACCTCGGCCAACGCGATCGGCCTTCCGACGCCGTTCGCCGCGAGGTCGACCATGGCCATCACGGCGTATCGTCCTTTGGTGCTCAGTCTCACGCGCCACCTCCCCTACCGGCGCCCCGTCCGCGGTTACGGTTTCCTTCCCGACACCGCCACGCTCGGTATCTTCTCAACCCCGTCACTCTCGCTCTCGATCGTTTTCTCATGGTCCGGCGCCCCCCCTTCGGGAAGGCGTCCCTCCAGCTCCTCGACTCGCTCCATCAGCATCGTCACCTGGCTGCGCAGGCTGTCGATCATGCGCGCCACGGGATCGGGAACACCGCCGGTCGGCGTGCCGTAGGCGACGAACTTTTTGGCCTTGTCCTTGTCGCGGGGCATAATGACCCGGGCCGGAATGCCCACCGCCGTCACCCCCGCCGGCAGGTCCCTTGTGACCACGGCGTTGGCGCCGACACGGGCCCCTTTGCCGATGGTGATGGGCCCCAGAACCTGGGCGCCGGAGCCGATGATGGCGCCGTCCTCTATCGTCGGGTGGCGCTTCTGGTCGACCTGGGAACCGGAATCCACGGACGGCGCGATGCCGCCCAGGGTGACCGCTTGATAAAGGGTCACGTCGTCCCCGATGATCGAGGTTTCGCCCACCACGACGCCGGTCCCGTGGTCGATAACGAAGCGGCGGCCGATCTGGGCGGCCGGATGAATCTCAATTCCGGTAAGGATTTTACCGATGTGCGAGATGAACCGCCCCGACAGGCGCCAGCCGCGCCGCCAGGCGCCGTGGGAGGTGCGGTAAAACAGCAAAGCGTGAAAGCCCGGATAACAGAGGACCACCTCCAGGCGCGACCGCGCCGCCGGGTCGCGGGCCAGGAAAGCGTCGATATCCTCTTGAACCCTCTTGAAAAACATTGGTTTTATTATATCTTAGGAGTAGCCATCAGTGTTCCCAAGGGTCGCGTGTACGCTCCCCGGTGTGCGGGCGTCCGCGTGCCCTTTGTTACCTCTTTGGTATATACGATGGCCGACCATTGGTATCAAGATTATCCGCCCAGCACGGCTGCGCCGGGTGGGAAATACCCGACCGCGTTTGTCAGGAATTCCCCGTGAACGGCCGGGTTCGCATCCAACGCTAACGTTTCGCCAGGAACCATGCCGGAAGTCATCTTCAACGGAGCCGAGGGCCGTCTCGAAGGCCGTTACCACCACGCCAAACAGAGCAATGCTCCCATTGCGCTGCTGTTGCACCCCCATCCCCAGTACGGCGGCACCATGAACAACAAGGTGGTGTATGCCATGTATCAGACCTTCGTGCGCCGGGGCTTTTCGGCGTTGCGATTCAATTTCCGCGGTGTCGGCCGCTCCCAGGGCCGGTTCGACAGCGGCCAGGGGGAGCTCAGCGATGCCGCGTCGGCCCTGGACTGGATGCAGGCCCACAACCCCAATGCGCCCCGGTGCTGGATCGGCGGCTATTCGTTCGGGGCCTGGATCTCCATGCAGTTGATGATGCGCCGTCCCGAGATCAGCGGCTTCATTTCGGTGTCGCCGCCGGCCAGCTATCAGGATTTCTCGTTCCTTGCGCCGTGTCCCGCCTCGGGCATGATCGTCCATGGCGACAAGGACGAGGTGGTTCCCATTGCGGCGGTGGAGAAGCTGACGCAAAAGGTCTCCAGCCAGAAGAACATCACCATCGACTACCGGGTGATCGAAGGCGGCGACCATTTCTACGCCGACCACATGGATATCCTCAACGGCCACATCGACGACTACCTGGACAAGGTTCTGGCCCAGGCGGCGTAGGCCGGCCCCCCCCTTACACGCGGCCGGGCGCCTTATGCAGGGTGCCGCCGCCCATCGGCCGGGCGACGCCCGTGGTCGCCGGCAGGCTGAGCGGCAGGCCGTAGAGCGAGCGCACCGCCAGGAAGGCGAAGGCCTGGGCCTCCAGGGCGTCGCCCAGCCAGCCCACCGTCTCCACCGGCTCGACGGCCGTCTCCAGGGCATCTTCGAGGGCCGCCATCAGGGCCCGGTTGCGGCGCCCGCCCCCGCACACCAGCCAGCGCAAGGGCGCGGCGGGCAGGAACGCCCGGGCGCCGGCCACGGCGCCGGCGGTGAACGCCGTCAGCGTCGCCGCGCCGTCGGCCGGCGACAGATGGGACACGGCGTCGGCGGCGAAATCGCCCCGGTCCAGGGACTTGGGCGGCGGCCGGCGGAAGTAGGGGTGATCCAGCAGGGCCGCGACGATGTGCTCGTGGGCTTGTCCCGAGCGCGCCAGGCGGCCGTCCTCGTCCATGGGCCGGCCGGTGGCGGCGCGGACCCAGTCGTCGATGAGGGCGTTCCCCGGGCCGGTGTCGAAGGCGAGGATATCGTCGCCGGCGCCGATCCAGGTGACGTTGGCGACGCCGCCGATGTTGAGGACGGCCACCGGCCGGACGAGCTCCCGGGCCAGGGCGGCGTGATAGAGCGGCGCCAGGGGCGCGCCTTCGCCCCCGTGCGCCAGGTCGCGGCCGCGGAAGTCGTCGACCACGGATATGCCGGTCGTCCGCGCCAGCAGCGCGCCGTCGCCGATCTGGCGGGTGACGCCGTCTGCGGGGCGGTGGACGATGGTGTGGCCGTGGAAGCCGATGAGGTCGACGGGCGGGAATTCCGGGTCCCCGGCACGGCTTTTCGCAAGCAGGCTCTCCACCGCCGCGGCATGCTTCAGGGTCAACGCCCGCGTCACCGCCGCCGTCTCGCCGGCGGTGGCGCGGCCGTCCCCGAGCACCCCGCGCAGGCGTTCGCGGAAGGCGTCGTCGTAGGGAACCGTCGCCGCCGCACCGACGCAGAGCACCCGTTCCCCGTCGGTGCGCAGGATCGCCGCGTCGATGCCGTCCAGCGACGTTCCGCTCATCAATCCCAGCGCCGTCAGTGGCTCGTGACCGGCCATACCGCATCCCTTTGTTCGACCGCCCCGCCGGTGGCGTTGTGCGCCGGCGGTGATAGTGTTAATTTCGCGCCCGCCCGGCAAGGGCCGGGGACAGGCGCGGCCCATCGGCAATAATAACGCGGAACGTCGATGACCACCCACCGCTCGGACTTTATCCGCACCGTCGTCGAGCGAGGCTACCTGCACCAGTGCACGGACCTCGACGGGCTCGACCTCCTGGCCTCCGGGAAGGCCGTCACCGCGTACATCGGCTTCGACTGCACCGCCCCCAGCCTGCACGCCGGCAGCCTGGTCTCCATCATGCTGCTCAGGATACTACAGCGCACCGGCCACAAGCCCATCGTGCTGATGGGCGGGGGCACGACCAAGGTCGGCGATCCGTCGGGCAAGGACGAAAGCCGCAAGCTTCTCAGCGACGACGAGATCGCCGCCAACATGGCGGGGATCGGGGAGGTCTTTTCCCGGTTCCTGAGCTTCGGCGAGGGGCCGTCGGACGCCGTCATGGTCAACAACGCGGACTGGCTGGACGGCCTTGAATACATCCCGTTCCTGCGCGATTTCGGGCGCCACTTCTCGGTCAACCGCATGCTCGCCTTCGACAGCGTGAAGCTGCGCCTGGACCGCGAGCAGACCCTCAGCCTGCTCGAGTTCAATTACATGGTCCTGCAGGCCTACGACTTCGTCGAGGTGAGCCGGCGCTACGGCTGCGAGCTGCAAATGGGCGGGTCCGATCAATGGGGCAACATCGTCAACGGCGTGGACCTGGGCCGCCGGCTGGGTGGCCGGGCGCTGTTCGGGCTGACGACGCCGCTGTTGACCACGTCGGGCGGCGCCAAGATGGGCAAGACCGCGGCCGGCGCGGTGTGGCTGAACGCCGAAATGCTGTCGCCTTATGAATACTGGCAGTACTGGCGCGACACCGACGACGCCGACGTCGGCCGGTTCCTGCGCCTGTTCACCGACCTGGACCTCGACGAGGTGCGGCGCCTCGAAGCCCTCGAGGGCGTCGAGATCAACCAGGCGAAGAAGGTCCTGGCGGACGCGGCGACCGGCCTGTGCCACGGCGCCGGGGCCGCCGCCGCCGCCGCCGAGACGGCGCGCCAAACCTTCGACGAAGGCGGCAGCGGCGACCAGCTTCCCACCGTCGACGTGCCCCGGGCGGACCTGGAAAACGGCATCCCCGCCTTCGAGCTTTTGCGGCGCGCCAACCTGGCCAAAACCAACGGCGAGGCCCGGCGCCTGATCAAGGGCGGCGGCGGCCGCCTCAACGGCGCCGTCATCACCGACGAGACCCGGCTGGTGGGCCTCGCCGACCTCACCGGCGAAGGGGTGATCAAGCTCTCCGCCGGCAGGAAGCGCCACGCCGTCGTGCGGGCGGTCTAGGACTCATTGACCGGTGTGGCGAGCGGCGATGTCCGCTCACGGGTCCACACCGGGCAACCGTAACCAACCCGGCGAACTACCGGGTTTGACTTTTTTCGGACACTGGCTGCACACGGGCATTGGCCCGACCGGGCCTGCCCATCGCAACCGGTTTTACCTCAAAAAGTGGTATCGTTCGTGGGGGCAGGGCGCCGGGGGGCGGACCGGATGCCCGGACCGTGCTCGTCCTGCGCATTGGGTGAGACCGCTGGGGGTTGCCGCCGCCAAGCCCCTGGCGCTGGCCGGCGACGCCGCGTTGACGGATCCCGTTGGCGACAAATCACCGGAACATCGCCGGATCGTCGAGTTGGCCGCGGCCGAGGCCCCCGATTTCCGTTACCGGCGCATCGGCGCGGAAGACCGAGGCCGCTTTCCCCGGCCCGCGGCCGGAAGCCGGGCACAAACCGTTATGCCACCCCTCACCGGGTCGGTTCACCGTCCTCCTGGGGCGGGCCCGGCGGCTCCCCGGGGGAGCCGGCGAATCCGTCGTCGGCCGGCACAAGGCCGGCGATCTCCGCCTTTCTTTTTTCCGTTTTTTCCTTTTTGGCATCGAGCCGCGCGGCTTTCTTGGCGGCTTTTTGCCTCTGGCGTTCCAGGCGTTCGAACTTGTAGTTGGGTTTGCGGGGCATATTAGCTCTTTCCGTCGGTCCGCCCACGACGGCGCATCACCTGACGAACCTGTTGCCGGAAACCGAATGACATCGGCGCCAAGGCACCGAAGATGGCCAAGCGGGACACGTCAGTCGAGGACGACCAGGTTTTCCGCCGAGGACTTGCCGTTTTGACCGGGCACGAGTTCGTATTCGACCTTTTGCCCTTCGTTGAGAGTCGTCAGTCCCGCCCGTTCGACGGCGGAAATGTGGACGAAGGCGTCCTTGGAGCCGTCGTTCGGTGCAATGAAGCCATATCCCTTTGTCGGATTGAACCATTTTACCGTTCCGGTGGTCATGATCTCGTCTTGTCCTTTCAAGGTATCGGGTTAGGGCGAACCGCTTCCAGCGGTGTCATATGGCTCCACTATTTCTCGGGGTAACTCGGCGAAGAGCAAAAGCGCCTAAGCGGGTACGCCAGGATAATGTGTAACCGATGCCCCCAATGTGCGCGGTCCAGACATCGTGTGCAAGGAAATTCGGCGGGGGTGAAGCGTTCGGGCCTATCCACCGGGGCCGGCCAGGGCTCACCCGTCGGTCCGCGGCGTGCGGCTCGGGACCCGGCGCATCACCGCCCGTAAAAGGGGAATGTCGAGATCGGCCTTGGCCTCGAAGGCACCGCGGTAGGCCGCTTCCTCCTGGCCCAGCTCGTAGCAGTTGGAGCCGGTAACGTCCATCAGCACCATGGACAACCCGGAGTCTCGGAACGCCCGGTGCCGCTTGATGAAGAAGTTCTGGCAGCACATGCCGATGAAGCCCTCGACCCCCTGGCGGCGAAGCGCCGCGAAGGTGCGGCACAGGTGATCGTAGTCGGTGATGGTGACCACCGGCAGCCCCCGCTGGCGGCCCAGCCGGTAGGCCTCGCCGACCTCGCACAGGCCGCATTCCGAGCAGCCGTCGCGGTGACGCCACTTGCACCACGACGGTTTCGCGCAGTAGGGAACCAGCACAACCCCGGCCCTTCCCACGATATCCGCCGCCGGTGATCCGTCGGGATCCATGACCGTCAGGCGGTTGGCCTGCTCCAGGCTGACTCCGAACAGCCGCCGTTCGTGGAGCCGGTCCAGGGCTAACCGCACGACACGCTGGAGATCGTCGCCGGAAAAGCGCCAGAGTTCAAAGGGACCGTGGGCAAGGAACCGCGCAATCCGCCGATGGACGTCGGGGATCGGTGTCCCTCGAAGTTCGTTCTCCAGACGGTCGAACAGGTCGATGGGATCGATAAGGACGTCGCCGGCGATGCGAACCGATGCCAGGCGACGGCCATCGGCGTCGAACCCGAGCCGGGCCCGGAGGAGGCCCCCCGGCGTCCGCCACAGGGCCTCGGCCTGCGGCGCGTCGTCCGCAGGGTCCGATCCGGCGTCCCCGGCATCGACCGCGATCGCCCGGCCGATGCCGATGTCCCGGCCGTCGCCCCTGTCCACCCGCCCCGCGACCGGAGGATCCGCCGTGCCGGGCCCGGACGCGAGGCCGAGGCTGGCCGACAACCCGGCCGCCAGGGCGGCTTTCAACACATCCGCCGGGGGCACGTCTCCCAGTTCCTGGCGCAGGGTCGTGAGCCGCTGCCGGGCGCCGGCCAGGCCATTCGGAGAAAGCTTTTCCGTCGGCACGCGCAACGCCTTCAGGGTGCGGGCGATATCCACCTCCTCGAGAACGCTGCCGTGGAAGAGAAGCCCGTCGCCGGCCCGCGCCAGATAGCAGCTTGCGATCTTGCGGCCCCCGATCTCCAAATCGTTGGGAGCCTTGAAACGGGGCTCGAGGCCGAGGCGGCGCAGTCCTTCGGCGACGCCGCCGCAGAGACCTTCGAGCATGCCGGCCAGTCCCCGGCGCCGCCAGCTCCCGGGCACGGGCAGGACAAGGCTCCAGGCGAGCTGCGCGTCGTCCACATAGAGGGCCCCGCCGCCGGTGAGGCGACGGACCGTCTCGATCCCTTGCCGCCGGCAATAGTCCAGGCGAAGCTCGCACGCCGCCATCTGGTGATATCCCACCACCGCCGCCGGGCGGAGACGGTAGAAGCGAAGGAGCGGGAGGGCTTCGCCCCGGGCGCAGGCGCCGAGCCGCGCGCGGTCGATACGGATGTTCTCGGCGGCGCTGCCCACCCCGGTATCGGCCACCGCGAGTCGGCAGCCCGTCCTCTCGCCACCTGATACCAAGGGACGCTGATCATGACCCATAGAGACGGCTTACCAAGGTTTTCGGCCCTAAGCGTGCGCTGTGGCGATGCGGGGCATCGCGAAGCGTGCGCGACGCCGTCCGAAAGCCTTGGTAAGCCGCCGTTCCGGTCGCGTATGCGGCCCGTCGG
>JADFHR010000075.1 GCA_022567015.1 Pseudomonadota bacterium | reverse complement strand
CCGCATCGCCACAGCGCACGCTCCTAGCCGAAAGCCTTGGTAAGCCGGCTCGTCGGGTCATGATCAGTGACCCTTGGTATTAGGGCCGAAAACCTTGGTAAGCCGGCTCGTCGGGTCATGATCAGCGACCCTTGGTATAAGGTGATACCTGTTGGCAGCAGAATCGGGTGTTGGCTGCTATCCCCTTGGATTCGTTTCGTTTTTTGTTGATGGCCGCACGGAAAGACGGCAGACTCAGACGACATTGGGAACCCGGAGATTGGTGACCATGACCACATGCGAGAAGCGGCCCGGCCGTTACCGCCTGACGACCGCCGAGATCACCTATCACCTGCCCGATTATCCACACATCCTGCAGAGCTTCGTCTGGCAGAACCTGGACCTGGCGCCGACGTTTCCCGCCCTGCGCCGCTTCCTTGCGTTCTGGCAGCGAAATCTGGAAGGCAAGGTGCACTCGGTGAAGGTGGCCTGCAGCGGGATCATCACGTCGCCCCGGTTCCGGGCGGTCGACACCATCGTTACGTTGAATTGAAGAAATATCCCCGGCCGGGCGGCGGAACCGGCGATCAAGGATCAGCAGGCCGCACCCTCGGCGGCGGCGGCCATGATCGCCTTCTGCACCTTTTCAAAGGCACGGACTTCGAGCTGGCGCACCCGCTCGCGGCTGATGCCATAGATCTGGCCCAACTGTTCCAGCGTCACCGGGTCATCGTTCAGGCGCCGTTCGGTGAGGATGTGACGCTCGCGGTCGGGCAGGACCGACAGCGCCCTTTTCAGGAGCCCGCGCCGGTGGGTCAATTCCTCGCCGTCCGCGGCCTGGCTTTCGGGCGACGGCTTGGTGTCCACCAGGGTGTCCTGGAACTCCACGCCTTCGTCTTCCGACAGCGGCGCGTTGAGCGAAACGTCGTGCCCCACCAGGCGGCGGTTCATGTCGATGACCTCGGATTCCGACACGTCAAGGACCTTGGCGAGCCTCGCCGCCTGTTCGGGCGCCAGCTCTCCGTTGTCCAGGATGTTCAGGCGGCCCTTGACCTTGCGCAGGCTGAAAAACAGCTTCTTCTGCGCCGCCACGGTGCCCATTTTCACCATGGACCACGAGCGCAGCACGTATTCGGTGATCGCCGCCCTGATCCACCACATGGCGTAGGTGGACAGGCGGAACCCGCGCTCGGGCTCGAACTTCTTCACCGCCTTCATCAGGCCGATATTGCCCTCGGACACCAGATCGGCCAGGGGCAGGCCGTAGCCCCGGTACCCCATGGCGATCTTGGCGACAAGACGCAGGTGGCTGGTCACCAGCTCGTGCGCGGCGTCCACGTCGCCGTGTTCGCGCCAGCGTTGGGCCAGCATGTATTCCTCTTCCACGTCGAGGATCGGAAAGCGCCAGACCTCGCGAAAATACTGGGAAAGTCCGCCTTCCAGCGGAACAACGGGTAATGTCAAGGCTGTCATCGTGTCGAATCTCCCAATGTCTTTGCCTCGCCGCCCGCAGGCGGCGGCTCGGACCCCGCAATCACGGAGTCACCTTCGTGTCCGGGGACCAAAACGGTCACAACGGCCACACGAATCATCCCGAAAAAGTTCGATCCAATTTGGGAGACAGGTCATGCTCATACATGGGCCATACCCTCCTTCTCGAAGCAATATGCCAACGGGACCCACCTTTATCGGTCGGGTCATGGTTCGACCGGCCCCATCCGGGCACCGATCAGGGGCAGTTTTACACTTTACCTCGCATAAGTCAAGGATTCTCGAAGAATATTACGTCTATTCAATAGGTTACGCTGTCATGCCCCGGGGCCGGCCGCGGCCCCGTCCGGCCCGTTGGACCGACGCCCGGCAGGCGGGCGGCGCGGCGCCATGGTCGGGGGTCAGCCGGCAAGCCGCAGCGCGCCGTCCCGGGGAGAGGCGAGTCGCGCCAATTCGTCTCCGAGAAATCGCGCGATTTCCCCCATGCCCGATCTCTTCGCCCGCGCTTCGGCGTCCGCGTTGTAATTGGTGTTGGTGTTGACGTCGTAGGTGAACACCCGGCCCGTCTCGTCGGCAATAAATTCGATGCCGCCGATCTCGATGCCGTTGGCGGCGAGGAAAGCCTCGTATTTGCCGAGCAGCGCCGAATCGATGGCGCCGGTGATGGTGAACTTCGGCCGGTCATTCACCTGGCAGGCGTCCGCCGGGCAGAGCTCGAACCCATCGCTGGTGTCCACGCGCACGGCGTAGAAAAAGCGGCCGCCAATGAATTCGGCGCGGGTGATATAGGGCTCCGGCGCGCGGACGTATTCCTGCACAAGGGAAACGCCGTCGATGGGCGCCTCGAAGGCGTCGCCAAGGACATGGTCGCGCAGGGCCTCGATGGTTTGGAACAGGCGGACGCCGTGACCCGTGCCGCCCCGATTGGGCTTCAACAGTATGGGACCCGGCGCAAACGCCTCCGCCGCCTCCACCGTCGCCTGGCGGCCGACCGCCGCCACGGTCCGCGGCGTGTGGATGTGGCAGGCCTTCAGGGCCTCGTACTGGGCCACCTTGCTGAGCTCAAGCCGCAACGCGCGGCTGGTGTTGACGACGCGGCGGCCGTGCCCCTCCAGCCACGCCAGAACCAGCGACGTCATCTCCGGCGCATACCGGTGACCGCGGGTGTGGGACGAGGCGCTCATGCGGTTGTAGAAGACGCCGGCGGGCGGCGCCGACGCCAGGTCAACGCGCCCTTCGTCAAGGAACCACTCCTCGAAGGGCAGGGACCGCTCGGCCAGGGCTTTGCGCAACGGCTCGACCCAGGCCGCGTTTTCGTGAAGGACGAAAATTTTCATCACGCACTTTTCCCCGGCGCCGGGCGCCATGGTCGGATTTCATTTATACACTACCATTTGTCAAATTAAAATTATATAACATTTTTATTATGTTATTTTGCCGGCCGGCCGACCCCGGGCGGGCGCGCCACGCCGGTAGGCGCGAACGGTCGCCGGTCACGGCGCGCGTCCGGGAGCAACGCCTGCGGCCTTGCTTTTGCGGTCAATTGGGGAAAGGGGCCGCCCGGCGGCGGCAGACCTCAGTTTGCAGAAAGTTCGCCCGACCTTGCCGCCGGCTTGTCACCCGCGCCCGCCGATGGTTTGTCGATCTCGTCCATGTCGATATCGAAGCCCAGATCGGGAATCGGTGGAAGGTCCACCTCGGCGCCGTTGCGGATCTCGGCGGCGCGTTTCTGCCGGAACATGCTGCGGATGGCGGCGTAGTAATCGATCGATGTCTTTCGAATCTGGTCCAGCTCGTCCTTGATTTCCGAATAATCGTGAACGCCGCTGGCCGCGAACAGGCCGTAGCTGATCTCTTCGCGGTCGGTATTGCTGGCCCACCTGCCCAGCGGATGGACGTACCCGTCGACAAATTTGCCGATGCCGTCCCGCGGGTTCGAGGGGCCGAAAAACGGAATCACCAGATAGAACCCTTCGCCTATTCCCCAGACGGCCAAGGTCTGTCCGAAATCCTCGTTGTGCCTGGGCAGACCCAGGGTCTCGGCCACGTCGAAGGCGCCCGCCACGCCGATGGTGGCGTTCACCACCGTCCGCTGGGTGGTGATCCACGCGCGCTCCCATTCAGCCTGCAGAAGGTCGTTCGCCAGAATGATCGGCGAGGCGACAAGGTGGAGAATGTTGCCGACCGACCTGCGGATGGGATCGGGAACGAAATCCTTATATACCCCCGAGATGGGGCCCAGGATCCATTGCAGGAAGAACTCGTTGAACTCGAAAATGCCGCGGTTCATGGGCTCGAGGGGATCGTTCACGTCGTTCTCCGCCTCTGCCTCCGGCTTCGCCTGGGCCAACTCCACCCCGGCCCACTCCACCGACGCCAACTCCACCGGCACCAACGCCTCGGGGTCGGGCGGCCCCCACTCCGCGGCCGATGAAACGACAGCGCCGCCAATGGCCATGGCCACGACCAGGACGCCGATGACAAAAATCCTGTGAAAGTGCTGTATCAACACTCGCCTCCCGAGGACGTCCCGCAAATACTAAAGGGACCCTTCCACTCCTCGCCGACAAAACCGCCGCACGGGAACCCCACGTAAAATGTTTTACGTGAATTTCGCGGCCCCCGCAACCCGCCTATCCTAATGCGTTCGTGGGAGTGTGGCTTATTTGACACAGATCTTTGGCACGCAATTTCCCTTGACCTCCGCTGACCGATTCTTGAGGTTCCCGAGGTTCCCATTGTCACCGCCCGGCGCAGGCTTTAACCTTTGCGTCGGCGCTAACACCCTGGAATGGCGGCATAATGTACCCGAGCTCCTTTGTTCCCAAGATCCTGGCGTTTCTTTTTGTCCTCGTCGCGGCCGTTCCCGCCGGCGCGGCGGAGGTCGAGCCGCGCGTCCTTGTCGAGCGGTTTCAGGGAAATCTGCTGGCCGTGATGAAGGAGGCCGAAACCCTCGGTGTCAAGGGTCGCTACGACCGGCTGGTGTCATCCATCGAGGAAACCTTTTACCTGCCGCTGATGATCCGCGTCGCGTCGGGCCCGTACTGGAAAGGGGCCAACCAGACCCAGCGCAGCCGGCTCATTTCCGCTTTCAGGCGCATGAGCGTCAGCAAGGTGGCGACACTGTTTGACGCCTATTCCGGCGAAACCTTCGAGGCCATCGGCGAAAAACCGGGACCGCAAAATACGTTGCTGATCAAAACCAGGATCGTGATCCCGGACAAACCGTCGGTGAACCTCACCTACGTGGCGAAAACAATCAAAGAAAGATGGCGTCTTATCGACATCATCATCGACAATGGCATCAGCGAGCTTTCGGTGCGCCGCTCCGAATACCGGCGCGTGCTGCAAAATGAAGGCATCGACGGTCTGATTGCGACCTTGAACAAGAAGGCCGACGAGCTGATCGCCCAATAGGGCGCGGTTCGCCGCCCCAGGAACTGGAGGAGCATGCGTTGCGTTCCTTCACGCTTAAGGTCCTCTTACTTCTTGCCGGCGTTTTGACGGCGCTTCCGGCCGCGGCCCAGGAGGACCCGGCACGCGCCGTCATCCAACGGTTTCAGGAAAACCTCCTGGCCGTCATGAAGGAAGCGAAAAGTCTCGGCGTGACGGGCCGCTACCAGCGGTTACAGCCGAGGATCGAAGAGGCCTTTCACTTGCCCCTGATGATCCGCGTCGCCACCGGCTCCTTTTGGAGAAAAGCGGACAAGGAGCAGCGGTCCCGGCTCGTCGCCGCCTTCAAGCGCTTGAGCATCAGCACCTACGCCAACCGGTTCGACGGCTATTCCGGCCAGGTTTTCGAGATCGTCGACCAGCGGCCGGGGCCGCAAAAGACGGTTCTGGTCAAGACCAGGATCGTCAGCCCGGGTGATTCGCCGGCGCGACTCACCTACGTCGTGAAGGAATACAAAGGCCAGTGGCGTATCGTCGATATCCTGTTGGACAACGATATCAGCGAACTCGCGGTGCGCCGGTCCGAATACCGGCGCCTGCTCAGGCAAAAGGGGGTCGACGGGCTGATCGCGACCCTGAACGACAAGGCCGACGGGCTGGTCGCGCAATAGGCCCCATAACCGGTCCCGTAACGCACTTGCCCTACACGTGGTATTGGCCCGCACCGCGGACGAACCGGGTGATCCAGTAGACTTGGGCGCCCGCGGCCGCGACGGGAAGCAGCGCCCACGTCAGGTCGAACACGGCGAGAGCCAAAACAATAAAGCAGAAATCGGCGCGGGCGAGTTCGCGAAAGGCGAAGACGATCCATTCGCGCCAGCCTCGGGGCGTCCGCGGCTGGTCCACGGCCTCCCGGCCGGTCGAACCATCGGCCCTTTGCTCCGCCACGCGATCGCGTGCGTCGACGATGATCGAGATTACATAGTTGATTGCGCTTCCCGCGGCGGCGATCCATCCCAGCCACAGCCACGCGTCTTCCCCGGTTGTTTCCCCGACCCCGATCCCCAGGGCGGCAAAGAAAAAGGTATGGACCGCCGCATCGACGAAGGTGTCGAAATGCATGCCGAACCGGGAAGTCTGGTTCTTGAGGCGGGCGATCTCGCCGTCGCAGTTGTCGAGCACGTAACATAAGACCAGGAGGACACCACCAATGATTCCCCACGTCCAGTCTCCCTGCATCATGCACCAGCCGCTGGCCAGTCCGGCCAGCAGGGAGACCGCCGTGATCTGGTTGGCGCTCACGGGAAGCCTCGCCAATACCGGCGTGACGTGGACGGACAGGTGCCGGACCAGAGGAAAGGCGCTCATCGGGACGCCGGCTTAATCGCCATCAGCGCGGGCAACACGACCAAGGTGCAGCCCAGGGTCATGGTGATGGCCACCGTCAACAGCACGCCCATACTCGACGTTCCCGGGTGGCTGGACAAGGCGATGCTGCCAAACGATCCGATGGTGGTCAGGGCACTGAACACGACGGCGCGCGGCGTGCTTGTCCCAAGGACGCCGGCCGGCCCGCCCTCTTTGCGCTCGCGCAGCACGAAATGGATCGCGCTGGCCACCCCCAGCCCGAAGAGCAGGGGTAACACGATGACATTGGCGAAGTTGAAGGGAACGCCGAAGAGGACCGACGCCGCCACCGTGAGCACCGCGGCCAGCGTCAGGGGCGCAAACACGAACATGACGTCCCTCAAGTTCCGCAACAGCACCGCCAGCAGCACCGCGATGCACGCCGCCGCGAGCATCGCCGCCTGGCCGAACGCGGTGACGACGGCCCTGCCCGCCTCGAGGATGATCACCGGCGCTCCCGTGGCCTCGGGCGCGATCCCGCGCACCGCTTCGACGAAGCGGCCGAGCGCCTCTCTGTCGCGCATGTCTTCCTTGGGGAAGACCTTGAGACGGGCCCGGCCGTCGGCGGCGACCTGGCGTTGTCTCAGGCCGGCGGGCAGATCGGCCAGGGTCACCGGTTCCGCCATCAGGGACTGGCGCAGCGCCCGCAACCGGCCGGGCAGGGCCGACAGCAATCGCGTCTCCAGCTCTCGCAGGGTCGTGTCGGTGCCGGAGCCGGCCCCGAAAAGCTTCGAAAACGCGGCGCCCAGGCGGCGGGCGCCCGAACGGGCGGGGCCATCGCGCGGCGCAGCGGCCAGTCGCTCCAGATTGCCGCGCAAGGCCGCCAGAGCCGTCCGCAACTCCTCGATCGTCGGCGGAGCCTTGCGCTCCACCGCCGCCAGGGAGGGCGAAAGGAACAACGCCATGGTCCCGATGATCTCCAGCTTCTCGTCTTGATCGCCGGGCACATAGTCGGCCAGGGTTACGGTCTCGTCCACCTCCGCGAGGCCGTTGAGTCTGGCGGCCAATCTGCCGGCCGCGGGCAGGCTTTCCGCGAGGATGGTGATGGAATAGGGGGTGGCGCGGCCGTCCTCCATAATATCGAAAAGGGTGCTCACCGATTCGGTTTGCGGATCCTTCAGGTTCAGGGGGTCGAAATCGAACCGCGCCTGGGGCAAGAGCACCACCGCCCCCATGCCGAGCACCAAGGCGCCCCACGCAATGGGCCTGGCATGGCGCTGGATGAACGGTTGCACCGTGGCCGGCCGGTGACGGCCCGCGCCGTTGGCCGAGGGACTCACCGGCGCCAGGGTCAACAGGGCGGGCAACACGGTGGTGTTGGCGAAAAACGCGATGAACATGCCGGTTCCGGCGATCAGCCCGAGCTCGGCAAGCCCCACGTAGGCCGTCGGCAGGAAGGAGTAGAACCCGATCGCGGCGGTCACGGCACACAGCATGAGGGCGCCGCCGACCCCCGCCGCGGCCTCGCGCAACGCGGCCGCGTGACCGGCGCCGTGGTCGATCCCTTCCTTGTAGCGCAAGCCGAAGTGGATGCCGAAGTCGACGCTGAGGCCGATGAACAGCACCGCGAAGGCCACCGAGATCAGATTGAGCTGGCCCAAGGCGAAGGTGGCGAAGCCGGCGGTCCACATCAGCCCCATGATCAGGGTGGCGAGGGTGGCGGCGACCAGGTGCGGAGACCGCAGTCCGACCAGCAGCAGGCCGACGACGAGGGTCACCGACAGGATCGCGGCCAGGCCCATCCCCTCCTCGACGCTCCGCAGCTCCTCGTGGGCCAGCGCCGCCGACCCGGTCAGACGGACGCGCACTCCACGCGCATCGTCCAGTCCCATGTCGCGGGCCAGGTCCCTGACGGCGCCGAGGGCGGCGGCGGCCGGTAGCAGGGACTCGAAATCGAGGGCCGGCTGAATCACGATGAAGCGGCGTTTATCGCCTTTGCCGCCGGCGTCACCCGTCATCAGTTCCTGCCAGGACAGGTTTCGGAAGCGCCCCGCCGCCTGCGCCCCGACAACCGCGGCCATGGCGTCCAGCGCCGTTCCGATCTCGATCGGGACGGTGCCGTCTTCCTTGAGGGATTCGTCGATGACCAGCTCCAGCATCCGGAACAGGCCGCGCAGGCTGGGGTCCCGCCACAGGGTGCCAAGGAACGGCTGCGCCTCGGCCAGCCGGTCGCTGAGGTCGTACAGCTCGTCCACGTCCAGATACAGCAGCCCGTTCCTGCGCATGAACGGCTCGCCCACCAGGTCGTAGACCTCCCCGAACAGGTCCGGCCGCTGGCGCAACCGCGCCGTCAGCGCCGTCGCCGTGTCTTCCGCCAGGTCCGGGGTTTCCCCGTCGATGACCACCAAGATGGTGTCCGAAAACTGCGGGAAGGCTTCGCTCACCGCCCGCGACTGCCGGCGGAAAGGCAGTTCGGATGAAAGCATGTCGGCGGTATCGGTATTGATGCGGATGTTGGTCGCCACATAGTAGCCAACGCCCACGGTCAGGAGTACCGAGACAAGGGTGACGAACCACGCCATACGGCGGACCAGGTCGACCCAGAGGACAAGCATGCGGCGGCAGGTTTCGGCGGCGGCTGTGATCACCATGCGGACCCGTTCGATTGACGCCGCCGCTTATAGCGCCCTTGGGACGAACGGAACAACCCCGCCGCCGGAACCTTGACATCGCCGGGCCCGTGCAACACCTTGGCCGCGGCGCGCGCCGCGGCGACGCGGGCACCGGCCATCGGTTTTTCCGGTGAATACCAAGGAGCTTCGAAGGCGGATCATGAAGAGTCTGCCCTGGGATCAGCGAATCGCCCGCGTGATCGTCCGGCCGCTCGTACGCACATCGGTCACCCCCAACCAACTGACCGCGGCGACATTGCTTCTCGCCATCGCCGGGGCGGCGCTGTTGGCCGTCGGCGATCAGCACGCGGCCAACTGGGGGGCGGGGGTGTTCGTGCTGGCGCGTTTCATGGATCACTTCGACGGCGAGCTGGCCCGCCAAAAAGGCATGGCCTCGCGGTTCGGCTACTACTTCGATTACGTCGCCGGCGCGGTGAGTTACGGGGCCCTGTTCCTGTGCATCGGGATCGGCCTTCGCCACGGTTCCCTGGGCGGCTGGGCCCTGGCCCTTGGCCTGGCGGGAGTCGTCTCGGCCGTGGTCTCCATGTTCTTGAACCTGCAGATCGACAAGCATCAGGGCGGGGACGAGGACGCCCGCGGCTATCCCGCCTTCGCCGGGTTCGAGCTCGAGGACGGCATCTACCTTCTGGCGCCCATTACCTGGCTCGGTTTCCTGACCCCGTTCTTTGCCGCCGCCGCCGTCGGCGCCACGGTGTACTGCCTGTGGAGCCTGTGGACCCTGATCGGGCTGCGCCGGGGCCGGGGTTAGTGGCCACTAAGGCTCCCCTCTCCCCGCCGCGGCCCGGCGGCGGAGCAACACCAGGACGAAGAATATGGCGAAGGCGGGCGCACCGATGGTCGCCGCCACCAGCAGGGGGACCGGTTGCCCCAGCCACACCGCGATGGGCACGAGCAGAATCGAATCGTCCACGTCGAACCCGGCGATACTCGGCAACTCGGCGGCGCGCTCCCCCTCCACGGCCTCGACGCGCATGACCAGCCAGAAAATCGCCGCCACCGCAACGCCGGCGGCCATGCCCATGGGGATGGCCCACTGGCCGAGGGCGCTCTCCCTCAGGCCCACCCCCAGCCCGACGAACACCAGGGCGTCCGAGGCGGCGTCGGCGATCAGATCGTAGGTATGTCCCCACGGGCTGGTCTTTCCGGCGAGCCGCGCCAGTTCCCCGTCCGCCCGGTCGAGCACCAGGGACACCACGAAGATGGCGGCGCCGACGTGCTGCCACGGCGAGGTGCCGACCGCCAGGGCACCCGCCGCCGCCAGTCCGGTCGCCAGCCTGAGGGTGGTGAGGTGGTTGGGCGTCACCGCCGTCCCGACCAGGGGCCTGACGGCCACCCGCGCGATACGGTGTATCCAGGTGTTGTGGCTTATGGCTTTCTCCCCCGACTCCGCGCCCAATGGACGGCGGCCGCCGGGCCCGCCGGCGGCGGCGCAATGTAGCGGGTTTTTCCGCCCCGGGGAACGGGACATGGCCGCAACGCACGGCGGCTACCGTCCTGTTGAAGCCACCGGGCGATCCGCATAGTATGCCGCCACGCCCTGGGAATTTCCACTTGGCCCGTAGCGTTTCCACCGTTACCCGCAACCGGTCTTGGATTGAGCGTGCCCATGTTGAAAACACCCGTACTGACGGACCGACAGATCGGCGATTTCCGGCGCGACGGGTACGTGGTCGTCCGCGGAACGTTCGACGCCGCCGAAATGGGACGGATCGATACCTGGACGCGGGAGCTCGCCGCACTTCCGGAGAAAGCGGGAAGACACTGGGTCTACTGGGAGAACAGCCTCATCGAGCCGGACAAGAAGATCGTCAACCGCATCGAGAACATCTCGCCGTTCCACCCGGGCTTCGCCGAACTGAGCCAGGCGTTGAAAGCGCCGGTGGGGCAGCTTCTCGGCGAGGACGCGGTGCTGTTCAAGGAAAAGGTCAACTTCAAGATGCCCGGCGGCGACGGCTTCAAGCCCCATCAGGATTCCCAGGCCGGATGGGACGCGTATGCGAAGCTGTTTGTCACCGTGCTGGTCTCCATCGACGAGGCGACCGAGGAAAACGGCTGTCTCAGGATCGCCGCCGGGGAACATCAGCGGGGATTGTTCCGCGGCTGGGAGCCGCTGACCGAAGACGACATGGCGGGCATGGATTTCACGTTCTGCCCGACCAGGCCGGGCGATCTGGTCTTCTTCGATTCCTATACGCCGCACGGGTCGGCGCCCAACATGAGCGACACCGTCCGGCGCCTGTACTTCGCCACCTATAACCGCGTGTCCGCGGGCGACCACCTGGCCCGGTACTACGCCGACAAGCGCCAGAGCTACCCCCCCGACATCGAGCGCCAACCGGGCAAGGAATACGTCTTCCGCGTCTGAGGACGGGTTTGGCGACAGGCCCTGGGTCGTGTCCTCATAAACGAGAGTTGGGTCAGCGGCGGCGCGCCGATGTCTGCTTTAGAGCCAACACCGGACGTTCAGCAGACTCGCCCTGGATGTCCGCTCATAGCCTAGGCTGTGTAATAACTATTTTCGAGGCCCGAGCGCGCAACATTGATTCGCGTAATTGCCGTCGCAGGCAATAATGATTCACGCGTCCACGATTGCCGAGTCTATTGTTGCGCCGACGCTCTTCCGACCCGAGTTTTTACACAGCCTGAGCCATGAACGGACATTCGCTAGTTCGCCGGGTTCTTCTCGGCGTGCTTGGCACGGATGGCCTTGGCGCGGGCCTCCATCTTGAGAGCTTCCGGGCCCCTTCCTGTCTTCCGGAGCAGGTTAGCGTAGTTTTCCAGGCCCCTAGCCTCGTATAAACCGTTATTTGCCACATCGCGATGCCGGTGGAGGAGCCGTCCACAGCATCAAAAGCGGACATTGGCATCTCGGCTTTATGAGCAGGAGCGGAGGACGGCGTCAGCCGTCTCTCCGCTTGAGATGTATGTCAGGCGTTGGCTCCGGTGGACGAGGAGCGGGGGCATCGCCCCTAACAAGATTTCTGCTCTGTCGCGGATCGGGGCCGCCCCGAAGGCGCGGATCACCATTGGAGGAGGGATTCCACTCGGGGAGTTGGTGATAGGTCCGTCAGTTGTCGAGCCGCCCCAAACTGGTGACCGCCACCGGCATCACGGCAAGGCGCACCCGTACTTTACGGCCCCGTAGAGTTTCGGGCGCCGATACTCTGCACCCACTAACAATCACCATATCTTAGCATAGATAAGCACAAATCAAATGATTTATCAAGACATCTCTTATTCGTAACTCCTTTATGATTGAGAATATTGCAAATTTCAAGCGCCTTTAGTTCACAATAATGTACACAACTATGGTCTACGGGTAGTATTTGACGCAAACTCATCAGTGGAATTTTGCGCATTCCAGCTATCCCGTTTAACGCGGCATAACCTGCACTGCCCTGCACGCCCATCGCGACAGAGAATACCCCGATCATAGCCAGTGCCATTTTGGTTTGTTTTGTCATTTCCCAGTCCTTTTAACCGACATTTCCCAGATAGCTTTCAAATCCATGGCGATTATAACTAAAACGCGCCGCCATTGTAATGGTTTCCCCTCGGCAACTGTCCGGTAGCTGATTTTGGTGGGTTGGCCGCGCCCGGAAGGCCATTTCCCCATAATTCCCGTCATCCAGACACACCTCTCCCATCGTTTTCACCTCGCCGTCGAGTTCCTCGGCCTACGCCGGAACGGGTCTTCGTCGCAGGTCATCAATCAGGCCCAGGATTTTCCGGAACAGCTCCCTCGGCACGGCAACCTCGGCCAATTGGAAGGTGACATACCGGCCATGGCGGACAACTTTGGCCCCGTTCTTGACCAGCTTCTCTCGTAGCGTGGTCAGCGACCAATGCTCGATCTCATCGGGCAGCGCCAATGTCCGCTTATATGAGGCGTTTGCTGTCAAGGTGGTTTTAATTCGTATGGCATGATCGTCTCTTCCGTTGGTTA
>JADFHR010000263.1 GCA_022567015.1 Pseudomonadota bacterium | reverse complement strand
CGGCTTACCAAGGCTTTCGGACGGCGTCGCGCACGCTTCGCGATGCCCCGCATCGCCACAGCGCACGCTTAAGGCCGAAAACCTTGGTAAGCCGGCTCGTCGGGTCATGATCAGTGACCCTTGGTATAATAGCGAAAGCCGAATCGCCGCGATCGTTTGGACCGGAGAAGCCGGCGGCCGCGCGCGGCACACCCGTCTTCCTCCGCGTCCTCTGCGTTCTTCCTCTGTGTCCTCTGCGTTTGAATTTTTTAACGCCGGGGACGCGGAGGTACGCGGAGGTGCGCCGGGAATTTCGTCAGCGCCCGGCGTCGTATCCCGTCGCCCGCGACTCCGGACCGTTGTTTATCCGTGTTTATCCGTGTCCATCCGTGTCGAATGATCACCGGCGTTTGAACCGGAAAATCATTGGCGTGGAGCGGTGATCGGTCGCCATCGAACACGGATGGACACGGATGGACACGGATCGGAATTCATCCCGGCGACCGCGCGCGGCACATCCGCTTTCCTCTGTGCCCTCGGCGTTCTTCCTCTGCGTCCTCAGCGTTTTATTTTTTTAACGCCGAGGACGCCGAGGGACGCCCGAGGTACGCCGGGAATTTCGTAAGGGCGCGGCGTTTTATCCCGTCGTCGGCGATCCCTGCCGTTTCGGGTATTTCGCGCCCCGGGAATTGCGGCTCTCCATATCACTCCGCCGCCCGCTTGTCCGCCGCGCGGACCCGCATGCTTTGCGAGCGAAGCTGGCCGCAGGCGGCCATGATGTCGCGGCCGCGCGGCGCGCGGATGGGCGCCGCGTAGCCGGCGTCGTTGAGGATCCGCGAGAACCGTTTCATCGTCCCCGGCGCCGAGCATTCATAGACCGCCCCCGGCCACGGGTTGAAGGGAATCAGGTTGAACTTGGCCGGAATGCCGCGCACCAGCCGGGTCAAGGCGCGGGCGTCGGCGGGCGAATCGTTGACGCCTTTGAGCATCACGTACTCGAACGTGATGCGCCGGGTGTTGCCGGCGCCGGGGTAGTCGCGGCACGCGGCGAGCAGCTCGGCGATGGGGTATTTCCTGTTGATGGGCACCAGTTCGTCGCGCAACTCGTCGCTCACCGCGTGCAGGCTGACCGCCAGGTTCACCCCCAGTTCGGTACCGCAGCGGCGTATCATGGGCACGACTCCGGACGTGGAAAGGGTGATACGCCGCTTGGAGATGGCGATGCCCTCTCCGTCCATGATGATGCGCAGCGCCGTGGCCACCGCGTCGTAGTTGAGCAGGGGCTCGCCCATGCCCATGAGGACGATGTTGGACAGCATGCGGCCCCCTTCGGGAGACGGCCACTCGGCGCAGGCGTCGCGGGCCACCATCATCTGCCCGACGATCTCGCCGGCGGCGAGATTGCGCACCAGGCGCTGGGTTCCGGTACGGCAGAACGTGCATGTCAGGGTGCAGCCGACCTGGGTCGAGATGCACAGCGCGCCGCGGTCCTCTTCCGGGATGAACACGGTCTCGACCTCGTTGCCGTCGGCGAAACGCAGAAGCCACTTGCACGACCGGTCCTTGGAAACCAGGGCCTGGCGGACCTCCGGGCGGGCGATGACGAAGCGGTCGGCGAGGGTCGCGCGCAAGCGCTTCGAAAGCGTCGTCATGGCGGCGAAATCGGTGACGCCCCGATAGTACATCCAGTGCCAGAGCTGCTTGGCGCGCAACGGCGTGGCGCCGGCCGCGTCCAGCGTTGCCGCCAGTTCCTCCCGCGACAGGCCGATCAGGTTGGTGCGGTGGTCGGCCATGGCGGTCCTTCCGCGGCCCTGCGGCCCGCGGTCGCGCCGTCCCCTGCGCGTCTCGTGCTCACTCACTTCACTCCGCAGGCCTTGGTGATGGCGTCGTAGGCGGCGGTGAAGCCGTTCAGGGAATAGGTGTCGGTGGTCAGGGTGCCGCGGCTGGAGATGCCGGCGACGATCATGGCCAGGCCCCCCTTCATGGCCCTGACCAGGGCGCGGTCGGTCTTGGTATCGCGGGCCCAGGCCTGGCCGGCGGCGGTGAACAGGGTGAACCGTTGCCCGTCGATGTTGACCTCCACTTCGCTGTCCTTCTTGTAGGTGTAGCCGGCGCGGACGCTGACCACGCCGATGGTCTTCTCGCCCGGGCGGTGGGTCACCAGGACGTACGGGTCGTCCCGCTTCCTGTATTTCCCCTCCGCCTTTTCCGGGGCGCTGGCCATGTAGCACACCTTCTTGCCGCCTTCCGTTTCGGCGAAGGCGGTCCAGTCGTGGAAGTTGTCGATCACCGTGGCCTCCGCGGCCCCGGCCGGCGGCGCCCAAAGCGGCAAAATCACGGCGCAAACGCCGCCCAGGGAAAATACCGACCTCATGGCGCCATTCATACCCACGGCCATTCGATTTGTCACGGGTCGAGGGTGCCCTTGCCAAGGACCCGGACGGGTGGCACAGATACGCCATGGGACGGCTCAACCCGGTGTTTGTCGAGGTCACCCGCGGGGACATGGTGGAAAGCCGCCACCGGGGCGCGGCGGCGGTCGTCGACGCGGACGGCTCGGTGGTCCATGCCTGGGGCGACGTCGAGCGGCCGGTCTATTCACGCTCGGCGATAAAGCCGCTGCAGGCGCTGCCCCTCGTCGAGACCGGGGCCGCCGAACGCTTCGCCGTGAGCGATGCGGAAATCGCGCTTGCCTGCGGCTCCCACGGCGGCGCGCCCGAGCACGTGCGCCCGGTTGCCGCGTGGCTGGAGCGCATCGGGCTGGCGCCCGGGGATCTCGAGTGCGGAACCCACCCGCCCATGGACCCGGCGGCGGCCGGGGCCCTGGTGCGCGCCGGCGAGGACCCCTCGCCCCTGCACAACAACTGCTCGGGCAAGCACGCGGGGTTCCTCACCACCGCCGTTCACCTGGGCGAGGCGACGGCGGGCTACGTGCGGCCCGATCATCCCGTGCAGAAGCGCATCGAGAGGGTTCTCGCGGACCTCGGCGGCGTCGCCCTGGAGGGCGCGGCCCGGGGCACCGACGGCTGCGGCATTCCGGTCATCGCCATGCCCTTGACCGCCATCGCCCGCGCCATGGCGCGCCTCGCCGATCCGCGCGGCCTGGCGCCGGCGCGCGCCGCCGCCGTCCGCCGCCTCGTCGCCGCCATGACCGGCCACCCCGATCTGGTGGCGGGCCGGGAGCGCTTCGACACGGTGGCGATCGAGGCCGGGCGCGGCGCCTTCGTGGTCAAGATCGGCGCCGAAGGCGTCTACGTGGCCGCCGTGGCCTCGTCGGGCCTGGGCGTGGCGCTGAAGATCGACGACGGGGCCCGGCGCGCCGCGGAGACGGTCATGGCCGTGCTGCTGCGCCACCTGGGCGCCCTCGACGCAAAGGCGCAGGCGGCGCTCAAACCCTACCTGGACCGGCCCGTGCCGGACCGCGCCGGCGTGCGCGTCGGTTCCGTG
>JADFHR010000262.1:718-3439 GCA_022567015.1 Pseudomonadota bacterium | reverse complement strand
CGGCTTACCAAGGCTTTCGGACGGCGTCGCGCACGCTTCGCGATGCCCCGCATCGCCACAGCGCACGCTTAGGGCCGAAAACCTTGGTAAGCCGTCTCTATGGGTCATGATCAGCGACCCTTGGTATGAGATACTGCGGGCGGCCGCACTTTTCACCGCCGGCCGCGGCCCCCCGGCAATTCCTGCCCGCTCTTTCCGGCCGCGGGGGTGTCCCTTGCCCACCGCGCCGACCGGACGCTTTGCAAAATCAAGGCATTGGAGGGAAGCCGCCGTTGGCATCCTTCTTGCAACCAGGATGTCCGGGATGTCCCGGATTCTTGTCCGGACCCAGGCCGCGGAGCAAGACCATGCCCATTTACGGCGCCTTTGCCAACAGCACCCTTGCCATGCTGAGCCAGGCCCATGCCCTCGGCACCATCGGCAACAACATCGCCAACCTCAGCACGGGCGGCTTCAAGGCGACGGACACGCGTTTTTCGACCGTTCTCAGCGACTCGATGTTCAATCAGTCCGACCTTGGCGGCGTCATTCCGAAGGATATCAACCGCATCGACCAGCAGGGCACGGTGGTGTCCAGTTCCAGCTCCCTGGATGTGTCCATCAACGGGCAGGGCTTTTTCATCCTCAACACCCAGCTCGATGGCTCCGGCGATACGCTGTACACCCGCGATGGCGGATTCTCCATGACCACGGGCCCCGACACCACGACGACGGCCGACGACGGCAGCACCATCACCGTCAAGGAAGGCTACCTGGTGGACAAGAACGGGTACTACGTCCAGGGCTGGACGCCCGCCACCGACGGCACCTTTTCCAACTCCGGCACCCTGTCGGCGCTGCGCGTCGACCAGTTCGCCTTCACCGCCGCCGGCCAGCCCACGACGACCGCCCAGCTCGGCCTCAACCTGCCGGCCACGGCCAATGTCGGCAGTGTGAACGTGTATACCATCGAGGTCATCGATTCCAACTTCACCGCCCGGACCGTGAACCTGAACTTCACCAAGGGCGCCACCGTCAACACATGGACCATTTCGGCCACCACGTCGCAAACGCCGGGGGCCCAGGTCGATACCGTGACCATCGGCGCGACCACCATCGAGGCCGGGGACACCTACACCGTCACCGTCAACGGCAATGCCGTCGTCTACACGACGACCGGGCTGGAGCCCGGCGGGCTATCGGGCATCCGCGACGCATTGGTCGCCGCCATCAACGCCGACGGCACCGTCGGCGCCATCGTCACCGCCGCGGCCGGCGCATCGGCCGGAGACCTCACCCTGACCGCGGACGTCGCCGGCACCGCGTTTACCGCCCTCGCGGCGACCGGCAACGAAGGCACCCCGGACAACACGGCCACCATCGTCACCACCACCGCGAACACCCCCAACACGGTGACGTCGACGCCGGTGGCCCTCACCTTCGGCGGCAACGGCCAGTTGACCAGCCCGACGACCCCCGTAAGCCTGGCCCTCAGTTGGGCGCCCGTGCCGCCGAACGCCGCCGGAACGGCGACGGTGGCGCTGGACCTCAGCGATCTCACCCAGTTCGCCGGACCCTTCCTGCCCGCCAATTACAGCAAGGACGGGTTCGCCGCCTCCGAAATGCGGGGTTTCACCTTCGACATCAGCGGCCATATCGTGGGCACCTTCGCCGACGGGTCGTTCCGCAACATCTACAAACTGCCCCTCGGGCTGTTCTCCAACCCCAACGCCCTCGAGCGGCACAACGGCAACACCTTCTCCATCACCGCCGAGTCCGGCACGGTGCGGGTGGCCGCCGCCAGCGTCGGCGGCTTCGCGCTCTTCGCACCCAATACCCACGAGCTTTCGAACGTGAACCTGACCGAGCAGTTCACCAAGCTGATCATGACCCAGCACGCCTACAACTCCGCGGCCACCGTTTTCAAGACCGTCGACGAACTTCTGATCACCGCCCGCGACCTGAAGCGGTAGCTAGGCCGCCGCCAGCCCCCCTCTCTCCCCTCCCTCCCCCTGGCGGCGGCCGGCGCTTCGGCAGGCGGGCCGGGTGCGGACCGGCGGGGCGCTGAACCGGCAATTTCTGCCCCTTTTCTTGCCGCCCATGTCCCCCGAACCCCGCCCAGGGACTCGGCTTTTGGATAAAATCCTTTGTTTTCAATACGGTATTCTTCACGCGTGCTTGGCACGCAATTCGCAAGACCCGTGCACACCGAATGTTCGGTGCGGCGCTCAAACGGTTTGACGTGGACAACGAAAATGATCGCAACGGGAAACACCACAGTGACTCCGTCCGTGAAGAAGGCCTTCGCGCAGGCCGCCGCCGCCGCCCTGCTCAGCCTGTTCCTGGCGGCCGCCGTCTTTGGTGCGGCCAACGCATCGTCCAGGATCAAGGACATCGTGCAGTTCGAGGGCGTGCGGGAAAACATGCTGGTCGGCTATGGCCTGGTCGTCGGCCTGAACGGCACCGGCGACACCCTCGTGGACGGGCAATTCACCAAGCAGAGCCTGAAGGCGATGCTCAACCGGCTGGGCGTCAAGCCCACCGACGCCGGGCTCGATTCGAAAAACGTGGCGGCCGTGATGGTGACCGCTATTTTGCCGCCTTTCGCCCGGCAGGGCAACCGCATCGACGTCACCGTCAGTGCCCTTGGCGACGCCAAGAGCCTTCTCGGCGGCACCCTGCTGGTGACGCCGGTACTCGGCGCCGACGGCGAGGTGTACGCCGTCGCCCAGGGCCAGCTGG
>JADFHR010000262.1:0-711 GCA_022567015.1 Pseudomonadota bacterium | reverse complement strand
ACCTGGAATCGGTGACCCTGAGCCTGCGCAACCCCGATTTCACCACCGCCCGGCGCGTCGCCCAGGCGATCAACGCCTTCCTCGGCACCGCCGCCGCGCGCCCCCGCGACCCCACCACCGTGCACGTTGAGGTGCCCGACAGCTACCGGGGCAACGTGGTCGACCTGCTCACCGACATCGAGCAGTTGCGCGTCGAGCCGGACCAGTTGGCCCGCGTCGTCATCGACGAGCAGTCGGGCATCATCGTCATGGGCGAGAACGTGCGCATCAGCACGGTCGCCATCGCCCAGGGCAACCTCATCATCCGCATCACCGAGACGGAGCAGGTCTCGCAACCCGGTCCCTTCGCCAACGTCGGCGCGACGACCACGGTGCCGCGCACCGAGATCGAGATCACCGAAGGGGAAGAGCGCCGGCTGGGCGTGGTCAACGCGGGCGTCACCATCCAGGAACTGGTCAACGGCCTCAACGCCCTCGGCATCGGCCCCCGCGACATGATCACCATCCTTCAGGCGGTCAAGGCGGCGGGCGCCCTGCAAGCCGAGATCCAGGTGATGTAATGGCCGAGGGGGTCCTTACCCTGCAGGCCGAGACGGCGCTGCTCAACGCCAAAACGCTCCCGCGCGTCGGCCGCATCGACGACATCAGGCAGGCGCGCCGCGTCGCCGAGGAGTTCGAGGCCGTCTTCCTGGGCCAGGTCCTGAAGCCCAT
>JADFHR010000074.1 GCA_022567015.1 Pseudomonadota bacterium | reverse complement strand
GAAGCGTGCGCGACGCCGTCCGAAAGCCTTGGTAAGCCGCCGTTGCGGTCGCGTATGCGGCCCGTCGGAGGGCGTCGAAAAGTTTTGACGATGCACCGCATCGCCTGCAACTTTCCTCCTGCCCGACGAGCCGCCTACGCGATCTCTATGAGTCATGATCAGCGCTCCTTGGTATAAACTCGGCGTTTCCCGGATCGGCCGGGCTGGCGGGATCACTCGGATCGAGAAGGCCATGAGCGCAACGAAGCCTTGGATTTCGGCGGTCGTGTTCGCCGTGGCGGCGCTTCTTGTGGTGCCGGCCGCGGGCGAGAAGCGGGTGCCCGCGTCGAAAGATCAAATTCAAATTTCCTTCGCTCCCCTGGTCAGGAAGGCGGCCCCGGCGGTGGTCAACATCTACACCCGCAAGGTCGTGCGCCGGCGCGCCATCGCGCCGCTTTTCGACGACCCCTTCTTCCGCCGCTTCTTCGGCGAGGGGTTCGGGTTCGGCCTGGAAACACCCCGCGCGCCGGTGCAGAATTCCCTCGGTTCCGGCGTCATCGTCCGCGCCGACGGCCTTGTCATCACCAACGACCACGTCATCGAGGGCGCCGACGAGATCACCGTGGTCCTGGCCGACCGGCGCGAGTTCGAGGCCAAGGTCGTCGGTACCGACAAGCGCAGCGATCTCGCCGTTCTGCGCCTGGACACCGGCGGCGAGGCGCTGCCCTTCCTGGAGCTGCGCGATTCGGACGAGCTGGAGGTGGGCGACCTGGTGCTCGCCATCGGCAATCCCTTCGGCGTCGGCCAGACGGTGACCAGCGGCATCGTCTCGGCCCTGGCGCGCACCCAGGTCGGCATTTCGGACCTCAGGTCCTTCATCCAGACCGATGCCGCCATCAACCCGGGCAATTCCGGCGGCGCCCTGATCGGCATGGACGGCAGGCTGGTCGGCATCAACACCGCCATCTTCTCGAAAAGCGGCGGCTCTCTGGGCATCGGCTTCGCCATACCGTCGAACATGGTGCGCACGGTGATCGCCGGCATCACCGGCGGCGGCCGGCTGGTGCGGCCATGGCTGGGCGCCTGGGGCCAGGGGGTGGGCGCCGATATCGCCGCCTCGCTGGGCCTGGCGCGGCCCGCCGGGGTGCTGGTCAACGCCGTCCACGCCGCAGGCCCCGCCGGCCGGGCGGGAGTCAAGGTCGGCGACGTGCTGCTCGCCGTCAACGGCCACCAGGTCGACGACCCCGAGTCCCTCAAATACCGTATCGCCACCCTGGCGGTGGGCGGCACCGCGGAACTGACCGTGTGGCGGCGGGGCCGGGAATCGAAAGTCCGCGTCGCCCTGGTGGCGCCGCCGGAGGATCCGCCCCGCGAGCTCACCGAACTCAGGGGTCCGCACCCCTTTGCCGGCGCCACGGTGGCCAACATGTCGCCGGCGCTGGCCGACGAGATGGGCCTGGAAACCTTCGACGCCGGCGTCATCGTCATAGAATTGCGCCGCGGCAGCAGCGCCAGCCGGCTGGGCTTCCGCACCGGCGACATGGTGCGGGCGGTCAACGGCGAACACGTGGACTCGGTCCGCCGGCTCAAGACCCTGGTCGCGGAGCGGGTGAGGCGGTGGCACATCACCCTGCAGCGCAACGGCAGGACGCTCAACATGGTCGTCAACCGGTGAGCACCCTGTTCGAGGCCCAGGCGCCGCGGCCTTTGGCGGACCGCCTGCGCCCGCGCACCTTAAGCGAGGTGGTCGGCCAGGACCGCCTTGTCGGCGCCGACGGTCCCATCGGGCGCATGGTGGACGCGGGCCGGTTGTCCTCGATCATCCTGTGGGGGCCGCCGGGATCCGGAAAGACGACGATCGCACGGCTTCTGGCCGAGCACACGGACCTTCACTTCGAGCCCCTGTCGGCCGTGTTCTCCGGCGTCGCCGACCTCAGGAAGGTGTTCGACGCGGCGCGCCGGCGTCGCGAGGCGGGCCGCGGCACGCTTCTCTTCGTCGACGAGATTCACCGCTTCAACCGCCTCCAGCAGGACGGCTTCCTGCCCTGCGTGGAGGACGGCACGGTGATCCTGGTCGGCGCCACCACCGAGAACCCGTCGTTCGAGCTGACCCCGCCGCTGCTATCGCGTTGCCAGGTGCTGGTGCTCGACCGTCTCGACGACGAGGCGCTGGAGGTGTTGGCGAAGCGGGCCGAACGGGCGGACGGCAGGGACCTGCCCCTCGACGGTCCGGGCCGCGCCGCCTTGCGCGCCATGGCCGACGGCGACGGGCGCTATCTTCTGAACATGATCGAGGTCCTTTCGGAGTTGCCGCCCAAGCCGCTCCTCGACCGGGCGGCGCTGATGCAGGCGGTGCAACAGCGCCTGCCCCTCTACGACAAGCACCAGGACGGCCACTTCAACCTGATCAGCGCCCTGCACAAGTCCTTGCGCGGGTCCGATACCGACGCGGCGCTCTATTGGTTCGCCCGCATGATGGCGGGCGGCGAGGACCCCCGCTACATCGCCCGGCGGCTGGTGCGCTTCGCCGTCGAGGACGTCGGCCTGGCCGACCCCGACGCGCTTCCCCATGCGATCGCCGCCTGGGAGGCCTACGAGCGCCTGGGCTCTCCCGAGGGCGAGCTGGCCCTGGTCCAGTGCATCATCTATCTGGGCTCGGCGCCCAAGTCCAACGCCGCCTACCGGGCGGAAGGGGCGGCCCGGCGGGCGGCCCGGGAGACCGGCTCGCTGATGCCGCCGAAACACATCCTCAATGCGCCGACGCGGCTGATGAAGGACCTGGGCTACGGCGACGGCTATGTCTACGACCACGCCACCGACGAAGGCTTTTCCGGCCAGGACTACTTCCCCGAGGGCATGGAACGCCGGCGCTTCTATGTGCCCGGCGACAGGGGCTTCGAGCGCGAGATCGCCAAGAGGCTGGCCTACTGGAACAAGCTGCGGGCCGCCAAAGGCGAAGGAGGAGGCGGGGATTGACCCCGTTCGGGCTTTTCGCCGCCGGTGGACGGACGCCTGTCCGGACAATGGCGGCATGAGCGGCGCGAGGACCATTCCCGTCGCCCCCGACGAGGCGGACCTCAGGCTGGACCGTTGGTTCAGGCGGCACTTTCCGGACGTCACCCACGCCCGCCTGCAAAAGTGGCTGCGCACCGGCCAGGTGCGCGTCGACGGCCGGCGGGCCAAGGCCGGCGTCCGGCTCGAAACCGGGCAGAGCGTGCGCGTGCCACCTATGGTTGCGGAGACGCCGCCGTCGGCGAAAGGGCCGCCGCCCGCCCCGACGGCGGCCGAGGCCGAGGCACTCAGGGCCCGGGTCATCCATCGGGACGCCCATGTCATCGCCATCGACAAGCCGCCCGGCCTGGCGGTGCAGGGCGGGACCAGGACGCGCCACCACCTGGACGCCATGCTCGACGCCCTGCGCTACGAGTCGACGGAAAGGCCGCGGCTGGTGCACCGGCTGGACAAGGACACCTCGGGGGTGCTTTTGCTGGCCCGCGGCGCCGCCGCCGCGGCCAGGCTCGCCGCCGCCTTCCGCTCCAAGGCGGCGCGCAAGGTCTACTGGGCCGCCGTCGCCGGGGTGCCGCGGCCGGCCCGGGGGCGCATCGACCTGGCCCTGGCCAAGGTACCGGGACGGGGCGGCGAACGGGTCGGCCCCGCCGCCGGGGCCGGGAAAAAGGCGGTCACCCGGTACCGGGTCGTCGAAAAGGCGGGCAGGAAGACCGCCTGGCTGGTGCTCGAGCCTCTGACAGGGCGCACGCACCAGTTGCGCGCCCACTGCGCCGCGCTGGGCACGCCGATCCTGGGCGACGGCAAATACGGCGGCCGGAAAGCCTTTCTGGAGGGCGGGGGGGTGAGCCGCAAGCTGCACCTGCACGCCCGCGCCATCCGCATCCCGCACCCGGCCGGCGGCGTCCTCGAAGTGTGCGCGCCGCTACCCGGCCACATGGCCGCGACGTGGAATTTCCTCGGTTTCGACGAGGCGGCCGCCGGGGAGCCCTTCGCGGAACCGGAGGGTTATGATTAAGGGGACACCCTAATTCTAAGGTGCCCCCTTAATTATTGATTGGTAACTCCGTCTTCACAAGATCGTTGGTCACCGCGTCTTCGGTTTCCATTCCCGGACCATCTCTTTCGCCTTCTTGATCTGGGCCGGGGTCATTTTTTTCGCCATGCGGTCGCGCTGGGCCGCCGCCTGCAGGTCCGCCGCCGTGTCGCCGAAGCTGGCGCTCCCGGTGAGGGTGAGGAGCTGGGCGAAGGGGTCGCCCGGGGCCGCCTTGGAGCGCGGCTTCGCCGCCGCCGCGGCCAGGGCGTACCACTTGTAGGCGAGCACGTAGTCCGCCGCCAATCCCTCGTTGCCGATCCGGTAATTGCTGCCGAGAGTCATCTGCGCGTACGCATCCCCGTGCTCGGCCGCGGCCCGGTGCCATTTCCGCGCCAGCGCGGTGTCCTTGGTGCCGCAGGTGCCGGTTTGGTACAGGTCGCTGAGGCCGTACATGGCGGCGGCGTCTCCGCGGTCGGCCAGGGCCGTCATTTCCTTGCACGCGGCGGCCACGTCGCCGCCGGACCTCAGCGCCGACAACGCGGATTCGTAATCCGCCGACGCCGGCGCCGCCAATCCGGCGAGGACGGCAACCGCCGACGGGACACCGGAAATCCTCACTTTCCAACGGATCATGTCGTTCCCTCCCCCGAATAGCAGACACCCGGATATCTTCACCATACCCCAATTCCGCTCCGTGCCATAAGCCGCCATACCGGGAACCATGGTTCAAACCGGCGGCGGTACCGTATAAACTGACGGCAAGCCGGCGGTATCCATTGGACCGGCGATAAGGAAAGTTCCGGTGATCCCAGAGAGGTCTCATTGCGCGTCCGTGCGTCTGGCGGTCTTTGACTGCGACGGCACCCTGGTCGACAGCCAGCATTCCATCGTTGCCGCCATGCACGCGGCCTGCGACGCGCACGATATCGCCAAGCCCGAGCCGGAGGCGGTGCGCCGCATGGTCGGCCTGCCGCTCGAAGAAGCCTTTGCCCGGCTGATGCCCGACCAGGGCGCCGAGGCGCACGCCCGGCTCAGGGAAAGCTACAGGGATTTCTTCGGCGCCCTGCGCCGGGCCGGCGAGGTGAAGGAACCCCTGTTTCCCGGGGTGATCGAGGGATTGAGCGCGCTCGAGGACGCCGGGTGGCTGCTCGGCGTCGCCACCGGCAAGGCGCGGCGCGGGCTGATGGCGACCCTCGAGACGCACGACCTCGCGGACCGCTTCGTCACCTTGCAGACCGCCGACGTCGCCCACGGCAAGCCCCATCCCGACATGCTGCTGCGCGCCATGGCGGAGACCGGGGCCGAGGCGCACAGGACGGTCATGGTCGGCGACACCACCTTCGACATGGAAATGGCCCGCAACGCCGGCACCATGTCCATCGGCGTCGCCTGGGGCTACCATGAGGCCGAGGAATTGCGCTCGGCGGGCGCCCTTGCGGTGGTCGGCGATTTCGCCGACCTGGCGCGGGCGATGGACACCGCCGTGGAGGCCCACGGATGAAACGCGCGTGGAAGATCCTCGCCGTGATCGCGGTCCTCCTCGTCGCCGTGGTGGTGGCCGGCGTCGTGGTGCTCAAGTCCATCGATTTCAACGAGTATCGCGGCCTGATCGCGGAACAGGTGAAGGCCGCCACCGGCCGTGACCTGACCATCGCCGGCGACCTGCGCCTGGACATCTCGCTCACTCCCGCCGTGGCCGTGGAAGGCGTCACCTTCGCCAACGCCCCCTGGGGCTCGCGCCCCGAGATGGTCACCCTCAGGCGCCTGGAGGTGCAGGTGGAACTGCTGCCGCTGCTGACCGGCGATGTGCGCGTCACCCGCGTCGTCCTGATCGGCCTCGACGCCCTGCTCGAGACCGACGCCAAGGGCCGCGGCAACTGGGAATTCGCGGCTCCCGAAGAGGCCGCCGGAAAGGCCGCCGAAGAGGGCGGCGAGGCGGCCCTCCTGCCGGTGGTCCACGAGGTACGGATCCGCGACCTGAAGATCGTCTACCGGGACGGGCGCACGGGCCGGCGCACCGTCTTCGGCCTCGACAGCCTGGAAGCCAGCGCCGAGGGCCTGGACAGCCCCCTCCACCTGGCCCTCAAGGGCGCCTACAACGGCGCCCCGTTCGAGGCGACCGGGCGCTTCGGGTCGGTCAACCGGATGATCGAGGGCCGGCCGTTGCCCGTGTTCGTCGAGGCGAAAGCGTTTGGCGCCTTTGTGCGCGTCGAGGGCGACATCGGCCAGCCCCGGGAGGTCACGGGCCTGAACATGACCGTTTCGGTGCGCGGCGAGGAACTGGCCCTGACCTTGGAAGCGGTCCGCGCCCAGGTGCCGGCGCTCAAGGACATCGAAGTGCCGGCCGTCGGTCCCTACAGCCTTTCCGCCCGCATCAGGGGGTCGGCGGAGAAGCTTTCGGTGTCCGATATCGACGTTTCCGTGGGCCGTGCCGGGCTGGTGCTGGTCAAGGTAACCGGCGCGGTGGCGGACGCGGTCCAGGCCACGGGCCTGAACGTGACGGTCTCGGTGCGCGGCGAGGAACTGGCCCGCGCCGTGGAAGCGGTCCGCGCCCAGGTGCCGGCGCTCAAGGACATCGAAGTGCCGGCCGTCGGGCCCTACAGCCTGTCCGCCCGCTTCAGGGGCTCGGCGGAGAAGCTTTCGGTGTCCGATATCGACGTTTCCGTGGGCCGCGCCGGGCTGGTGCTGGTCAAGGTGACCGGCGCGGTGGCGGACGCGGTCCAGGCGACGGGCCTGAACGTGACGATCTCGGTGCGCGGCGAGGAACTGGCCCGCGCCGTGGAGGCGGTTCGCGCCCAGGTGCCGGCGCTCAAGGACATCGAGGTGCCGCCCGTCGGTCCCTACAGCCTGTCCGCCCGCTTCAAGGGCTCGGCGGAGAAGCTTTCGGTGTCCGATATCGACGTTTCCGTCGGCCGCGCCGAACAGGTGCTGGTCAAGGCCACCGGCACCGTGGCGGACGCCGTGCGGGCGACGGGCCTCGACCTGCGTGTCGCCATCGAAAGCCAGGACCTGTCGCCGCTCATCGAAGCCGCCGGCGTGACCCTGCCCAAGGTGCCCGCCTTCCGCATCGCCGGGCGCCTCACCGGCGGGGGTGGCGGCTATGCCGTCGACGACCTCACGGCGAAGTTCGGGGCCAGCGACCTGGCGGGCCGCGTCGCGGTGTCCCTCGGCGGCCAGCGCCCGCGCATCGAGGCCCGGTTGTCCTCGAAACAGATCGATCTCGAGGAACTCCTGCCTCCCGCCGCCAAGGAGCCCCCGGCCGGGACGGAAAAGGGAAAGACGGAGACGGAAAATGGGAAAGAGGGCGGCGCACCGCGGCTCTTTTCCGCCGACCCGCTGCCGCTGGACGGCCTCAAGGCCGCCGATGCGAAGCTCGCGTTCCGCGCCGAACGAGTGAAGGTCCGGGGCCTGGTCCTGAGCGACGTCGCCCTCGACGTCGCCCTTAATGACGGAAGGCTGGTGATCAAGCCCCTCACGGTCACGGTGGCCGACGGACGGGTGAGCGGCGACATCACCCTGGATGCCCGCGGGGCGATACCCAGGCTGGCGGTGAACCTGGACGCCCGCAAGGTGGACCTGGGCCGGCTGCTCAAGGACATGGAGATCACCGACGTCCTCGAAAGCCGGCTCGACGCCACCGTCAATCTAAAAGGCGGCGGCACATCGGTGCGCGCCATCATGGCCGGCCTCGACGGCGATATCCTGGCCACCCTGGGCGAGGGCCGGATCAACAACAAGGCGGTGGACCTTGTCGGCGCCGATCTGTTGACGGAGGTGTTCACCAGCCTCAATCCGCTGGCCACTAAGGACGACTACACGCGCCTCACCTGCGCCGTCGTCCGCATGGCGATCAGGAACGGGGTGGCCACCGCCGACAAGGGCATCGCGGTGGAAACCAAGAAGATGAATGTCATCGGCAGCGGGACGGTAAACCTGAAGACGGAGAAGCTGGACCTCGCCGTCCGTCCGCGGCCCAAGGAGGGCCTGGGCATCAGCCTCGGCGGTCTGGCCGGCCTGGTGCGCATCAAGGGCACCCTGGCCGAACCGCGGGTCGGCATCGACGAAATGGGGGTGGTGAAGACCGGGGCCGCCGTCGGCGCGGCGCTGGCCACGGGCGGGCTGTCGCTGATCGCCCAGGGCCTGTTCGACAAGGCCACCGAAGGCGCGCCGCCCTGCCAGGTGGCGCTGGGCACGGTTTCCCCGGCCACGGCGTCCACGGCCCCGGCGCAACAGCCTGCGCCTCCGCCCGCCGCCAAGACAGAGGAGAAGGGCGTCATCGAAACCCTCACCAAGGGAGTCAGCGAGGGCATCGGCGGCGTCGTCAAGGGCGTTGGCGGGGTGCTCGAGGGCCTCTTCGGCGGCAAGAAGGAATAGGACCGAATTGCTGACCATGGCCAAGCGGTCCTACGGCGCGGTGGGCGTGGCGCCCCTTGGGGACGGCTTCACGGTCACCCTGGACGGCCGCGCCGTGCGCACGCCGGCGGGGCGGGAGTTGACCCTGCCGACCGAGGCCCTGGCGCGGGCCGTCGCCGGCGAATGGGAGGCCCAGGAGGAAAACGTCCGCCCGCACACCATGCCGATGATGCAACTGGCCGGCACCGCCATCGACCGGGTGGAGCCGCACCGGCAGGAGATCATCGAACAAACCGTTGCCTACGCCAGGACCGACCTGCTGTGCTACCGGGCGGACTCGCCGCCCGAGCTCACGGACCGTCAGGCGGCGTCCTGGCAGCCGCTCCTGGATTGGGCGGCGGAAACCTACCGGGCGCGGCTCAGGGTTACCCGCGGGGTGACGCCCGTGGGCCAGCCCGAGGCGGCGCTGGATGCGCTGCGCGCCGCCGTCGAGGCCCTGGACGACCTGGAACTCGCCGCCCTGGCCAGGGTCGCCGGCGCCTCGGGCTCGCTGATCGTCGCCCTGGCGCTCGCCGCCGGGCGCATCGGCGCCGACGAGGCCCATGCGGTCTCGCAAGTGGACGAGAGCTACCAGGTGGAGAAGTGGGGCGAGGACGCGGAAGCCCAGGCCCGCTGCCGGCGGCTCCACGCCGACATCCGCGCCGCCGCCGCCTTCCTCGCCCTGGCCCGGGGTTAGGCGGCCGGTTCGGGGCGCGGCGCCGATGCCGGCCTTACAGCCAACACCGGTCGCGAATCCGCGCATTCAGGCCCGTCCGCCTGCGGCCAGAGGCGGACGTTCAAATAACGGCGCAAGGAAACAAGATCGTACCTGATGCATCGCCCCCAATTGGTGTTTACATAGCGCCTGTTTCTTGGTTAATAAACCGGCAAAACAAAACATATCTGGGAGGTATCAAAAATGTTCGGACGCATATTCGGGCGGCTTTCGATAGTAGCCGCGGTATTACTGGCGCTCGTGATCGCCGCGCCGGCTTCGGCGGTCGAGATGACGTTCTACGGTAATCAGCATTTCAAGTTCGTTTCGGATGAAGGCAAGGTCATCCTCATCAATCCGTGGGTCAAGGGCAACAAGGATGCCCCCATGACCCTCGATTCCTACAAAAAGGGCGACGTAGACCTTATTCTTACCACGTCAGGGCATGGAGACGACCAGGGCAACGCCGTCGAGATCGCGGCCAAGACCGGGGCCACGATCTTCACGGTCGCCGAGCTAGGCCTTTGGATGAAGAGCGAAATTGAAAAATACGGCGGTTCCAAGAAGCAGATCTACATCGGCGCCATCGGCGGTCGCTATAAAGTGGGAAACGTTTCGGTGCAGCTTATTCAAGCCGCCCATGGCACCGGCATAAGCACCGGGAAGAAAGATCATCCGGCGCGTTACTACGGGGGGCCGGCGTCCGGTTCGGTGATTACCTTCGAGAGTGGCCTCGTGGTCTTGATGGCCGGCAGCACCGGGCTTTCCATGGAACTGCGGCTCTTTGGCATGCGCTTTCAGCCGCACGTGGCCTTATTGCCGATCGCCGGACGGTTCATGATGCATCCGGACGACGCCGCCTTCGCCGCCAAACTGCTGATGACCGACAATCCCAATCTCAAGACGGTTGTTCCCCAGCACTTCCGCGTCAAGGGGCGCCCGGCGTGGATGGGTACGCCGGCCGAGTTCGAGGCGGAAATCAAGAAACTCGGGATCAAGGTCAACGTGCTTTCCCCGGTGGTTGGCAAGACCTATACCCTGACCAAGTAGGCCAGGGATCAGAGGTCAGGCATCAGATGACAGAAGTCAGACCGCAGAGGACAGATTAGACCTTCCTGTCCTCTGATCTCTGACCTCTGACCTCTGGTGCTTACCAGTGCCAGACGTGGTCGTAGCCGTCCAGGAGCTTCGCCAACCCGTCCCTCGAGACCGGGCTCAGCCCGTCGATCAGCTCGTCATCGCTGATCCCCCGCTCGGCGAGGTCGTCCTTGACGATATAGACGCCGACCCCCTTGGCGATGAGACCGGCGATGTCGTTGGCGATGTCGGGGCCGTGCTTTTGCTGCCGGTCGCCGAACGAAAGCGGGGCGACCTTCTGGGCCTTGACGGCGTAGTTGACGGCGTTGGCGCGCAACAGCACGTCGAGATCGGCGCCGGCGCCTTTCAAGGCGTGGGTGAGCCAGACGATGGTGTCGTCCTGCTCCTCCAGGGTGCCGCGATAGGCCGTTTCGATGATGTTGAGGGCTTTCATCGCATCCTCCTCATTTCGTCGGGATGACGAGGGTGTTGTCGGACGACTCGGCCATGTTCCAGAAATCGCCCGGCGTGCCGCGGCGCACGCCCTCGACCGCGTCGCCGGCGCCGCGCTCATCGACGCAGAGCCCGCAATTGACCCAGTCCACCTTGCCGCCGTTCTTTGCGGCTTCCTTGATGACGGCCTCGACCCATTCCTTCGGCAACGGGTGGTCTTCCTGCTCTGCGTCGTGGCCGTGCACCGGGTTGGGGTGGGCCTGCTGCCCGGCGAAGGGCAGGAACACGGCGCCCTCGTAAGCGAAGACGTTGATGTCGTAACCGCGCTTGGCGGCGATGTTGATGAGACGCAGCGCGGTGGTGGAGCGCGCGTTCTCGTAGGGCGCGTCCATCAGCGCGAAGGTCAGTGTCTTCTTGTCTGCCATTCCTCCCTCCTTCAGTGCCAGATGGCCTTGCGGCCTTGGGCCAGTTGATCGATGACGATGTCGAGCGGCGCCGCCTTGACGCCCGATGCCAGGCCGCCCGTCACGATGCCCCGCTCATCGAGCGAGAAGTCATCGGCGAGGATCTCGACGCCGGCGGAGGCGACGGCGCCAAGCGCCGCGAACCGCGCGTTTTGGCGCGCCGCCAGCACGCCGTTCTGGACCAGGAACAGCGTCACCTCGTTGCCTTCCTTGGCCAGGCCCGATGCCAGGCCGTAGAAATTCTGGACGTCGTTGGAGTCGAACGGATCGCGCGACTCGATCAAGAGGTATTGTGCCATCTAAGCCTCCCCCTTTGTGTTTGTGTGTTGGCGGGATTTTCCCCGATCATTGTTCAATAACATAAGTGGATTGCCAAGTAACATTATCGTGCGCGCCTGGAAGCGGTCTTGGCGCCGAAGCCAAGAGTTTTCCACCACAGAGGCACAGAGACACAGAGAAGTTTAATAAGAAGAATATTGTCTTTTTCTCTGTGTCTCTCGTGTCTCTGTGGTGGATTTTTTCCCGGCGGCGGGAACGCGTTGCCGGCAGGTGGTGAAAATTCGTTTGCCGGTATCGGCGTTGGTCTGGAAGAGGGGCCTAGCGGATGCGTTCGCCGAGCGGCTGGACCGCGCGCACGCGCCGGCGCAATTCCTCGGTCACCCGGCGCGCCTCTTCCATGTTGCGCACGACGTGCGGGGTGATCAGCACCAGAAGCTCGGTGCGGTCGGTATCGTCCTGATTGGTGCCGAACAGCGCGCCGATGATGGGCAGGCGCGAAAGCAACGGGATGCCCTGGGTTATCTTGGTCCTGGTGTCCTGGATCAGGCCGCCGAGGGCCACGGTCTCACCGCTCTGCACGGCCACGGTGGTGGTGATCCTGCTCTGTTTGATCGTCGGAGAATCGATGCTGGAGGATTTGGTCTCGATGGCGCTGCTGACCTCCTGGTCGATCTCCATGATGACGAGGCCGCCGGGGTTCACCCGCGGCGTGACGCTGAGGATGACGCCGGTGTCGACCTGCTGGATGGCGTTGACGATCGGCGCGCCGGGATCGTCGACGCTGACCGCCGACTGGGTGGCGACCGGCACCTGATTGCCGACCTGCAGCCGCGCGGTCTGGTTGTCGAGCACGAGGATCTGCGGCGAGGAGATGATGTTGACGTCGCTCACCTTGTCCAGCGCGTTGAGCACGACATCGGCGCCGGCGGTGTTGAGGAAGAAGTTGAACCCCGGGAACAGCCGGTCGGGGACCGCTGAGTCGTCCCCTCCGGTCAGGGCGGTACTGAAGCTGCCGTTCCTGAAGAACCATTCGATGCCGTATTTCAAATCGTCGTTGAGGGTGACCTCGGCGACCGTCACCTCGATCAACACCTGCAGCGGCACGATGTCGAGCTTCTTGATCGCCGATTCCACCATGCGGTAATCGGCCGGCGTCGCCAGGATCACCAAGGCGTTGTTGGCCTCATCGGCGATGATGCGGATTTCGCTTTCGCCCGTGATGCCGATGGCCGCCGCCTCGGCTCCCTTCGGCCCTGGTGTCTTCTTCGCGTCCTTGGGCTGGCCCGTGGCCGTGGGTTTCTCGCCCGGCTTGGCGGCAACCCTGGTGATGGTCCTTTCGGTCCTGACTTCCGCCGGCCTGAGCCCCGGCGCCAACGCCGCCCTGGCCGGCGCCCTCGCGCCTTCGGGGGCGAAGATCTGGCCCAAGGTCGCCGCCAGGTCGGCGGCGCGGCCGTTCTCGACGAAATAGACGAACAGGCGCCTGCCGGCCTCATCGCCGGTGCGGTCGAAGCGCGCGAT
>JADFHR010000073.1 GCA_022567015.1 Pseudomonadota bacterium | reverse complement strand
GAGGGCGAGAAGCGCAACGGCTTCACCGTCCGCCTGTGGCGCACCGCAAAGGGGGCGCAAAAGGCGCTCTATCCCAATCTGAATGCCGCCGATCCGGTGTGGCGCGCGGTGCTGCGGGACGTGCGCTTCCGGCGCGCCCTTTCCCTGGCGATCGACCGCCACGAAATAAACCAGGTCGTCTATTTCGGCCTCGCCCGCGAGAGCGCCAACACGGTCCTGCCCGAAAGTCCGCTGTATAGAGCGCAGTACCAGACGGCATGGAGCCAGTTCGACGTGGAGCGCGCCAACGCCCTGCTCGACGACATGGGCCTGACCAAACGCACCGGCGACGGCATCCGCCTGTTGCCCGACGGCCGGCCGCTCAACGTCATCGTCGATACGGCCGGGGAAAGTACCGAGGAAACCGACATCCTTGAACTGATCCACGACAGTTGGCTCAAGGTGGGGATCAAGCTGTATTCCAAGCCCGCCCAACGGGAGGTGTTCCGCAGACGCATCTTCGCCGGGCAGACGGTCATGTCCGTCTGGGCCGGCCTCGCCAACGGACTCCCGGCCCCGGACATGAGTCCCGAAGAGCTGGCACCGACGGCAAAACACCAACTGCATTGGCCGAAATGGGGGCAATACGCCGAAACCGGCGGCAGGGCCGGCGAGCCGCCGGACATGGCGCCGGCCCGGGAACTCGTGCAACTCAACACCGCCTGGCGCCGCGCCACCAGTGGGGCGGAGCGGGAGCGCATCTGGCGCCGCATCCTGGAAATTCACGCCGAGCAGGTTTTCACCATCGGCATCGTCAACGGCACCTTGCAACCGGTCGTCATCAACAACCGGCTGAGAAACGTGCCGGCCGAGGGTACCTACGCGTGGAACCCCGGCGCCTATTTCGGCATCTATAAACCGGATACGTTCTGGTTTGCGCGCAAGTAGGGATGCGTCTCCAAGGCGTCCGCGTGGCATCCGCGGGTGTGGGGCCATTGGGCAACACGACCGGAGGCGAGCGATGAGGAAGACCCCATGATCGGTTATGTGGTTCGCCGTCTGTTGATCATGATCCCCACGTTGCTGGCCATCAGCCTCATCGTCTTTGTCATCATCGAGCTTCCGCCGGGGGATTACCTGGAAAGCTATGTCGCCGAGCTGGAGAGCCAGGGCGAATCGGTGGATCCGAAAGAAATCGAGTTCCTGCGCACCCAGTACGGGTTCGACCAGCCCGCCCACCAACGCTACCTGCACTGGCTGGTTGGGATGGTGCAGGGCGATTTCGGATTTTCCTTCGAATACCGCCTGCCGGTGTCCGAGGTTGTCGGCGACCGCCTGGTGCTGACGATCCTGATATCCATCGCGACGATTCTGTTCACCTGGCTCATCGCCTTTCCCATCGGCCTCTATTCGGCCACCCATCAGTACAGCTGGGGCGACTACGGCCTCACCTTCATCGGGCTGGTGGGGTTGGCGACGCCGAACTTCCTGCTTGCCCTGATCCTGCTGTACCTGGCCAACGTCGTGTTCGGCACGTCCATCGGCGGATTGATGGACCCCCAATACATGGACCAGCCGTGGAGCCTGGACAAGGTTCTGTCGGTCCTCGCGCACCTGTGGATCCCGGTCGTGGTCATCGGCACCTCGGGGACCGCGGCGATGATCCGGCGCCTGCGGGCGAATCTGCTGGACGAGCTGCAAAAGCAATACGTGGTGACGGCGCGCGCCAAGGGCCTGCCCCCGTTCAGGTTGCTGATCAAATACCCCCTGCGCATGGCGATCAACTTCTTCATCGCCGACATCGGCAGCCTTCTGCCAAGCATCATTTCCGGCGCCGAGCTCGTCGCCATCGTGCTGTCGCTGCCAACCACGGGACCGATATTGATCGCCGCCCTGCAAAGCCAGGACATGTACCTTGCCGGGTCGTTCCTGATGTTCCTGGCGACCCTCACGGTGGTCGGGGTGCTCATCTCCGACCTCGCGCTGGCCGCCCTCGATCCGCGCATCCGTCTGCAGGGAGGAAGCACGCGATGACGGACGGGCCGGGCACGGCGGCGGCCGCGGCGGTGGAGCATTACGTCTCCACCGAGCCGTTCGATCCCCGCGCCATCGAAGCCCTTTCGCCCGAGCAGGAGCGCTATTACCTGGCGTCCCAGTGGCGGCTCATGTGGTGGAAGCTCAAGCGCCATCGCCTGGCCGTGATCTCGGGCGGGTTTCTTCTGGCGATGTACGCTTCCATCCTGGTGAGCGAGGTCCTGGCGCCCTACAACCTGCACACGCGGCACGTGGACTTCATCTACGCGCCGCCCCAGTCGATCCACCTTTTCGACAAGGGTAGGTTCGTCGGGCCGTTCGTCTACGGAACGACGTACCGCCTGAACATGGAAAACCTGAAGCGCGAATACACGGAAAACACCAAAGAGGTGTACCCCTTGCATTTCTTCTGTTCCGGGGATTCCTATGACTTCTGGGGACTGACGACGGCCCGGCTGCACGTGGTGTGCCCGGCGGCGGGGGGAACCCTGTTCCTACTCGGCACCGACCGGCTGGGCCGGGACGTTCTCTCGCGCATAATCTATGGGGCGCGCATATCGCTCACCATCGGCATCATCGGCATCACCATCAGCTTCGTGCTGGGCCTGACCATCGGCGGCGTGGCGGGCTATTACGGGGGCTGGGTCGACATGATCGTCCAGCGGTTGATCGAGGTACTGCAGTCGTTTCCGCAGATTCCCCTGTGGATGGCGCTGTCCGCTGTGTTGCCCGTGACCTGGAGCCCCATCCTCATCTATTTCGGGATCACCGTCATCCTGGCCATGATCGACTGGACCGGCCTTGCCCGCGCCGTCCGCTCCAAGCTTCTGGCGCTGCGCGAGGAGGAATACTGCATGGCGGCGCAGCTCATGGGCGCCCGCCCCGGCCGCATCATCGGCCGCCACCTGATGCCCGGGTTCATGAGTCACCTGATCGCTTCGGCGACCCTGTCGATTCCGACCATGATTCTCGGCGAGACGGCGCTCAGCTTCCTCGGCATCGGCCTCAGGCCGCCCGTCACCAGCTGGGGGGTCCTGCTGAGCGAGGCACAGAACATCAATGTGGTGGCCCTGTACCCGTGGCTGATTCTGCCGGCGGTGCCCGTGGTGCTCATCATCCTCGCCTTCAGTTTCTTCGGCGACGGCCTGCGCGACGCGGCCGATCCCTACAAGTAGAGCGCCGCCCGCGGGGTACCGGGAACCCCGTGCTGGGCGCGGTGGAAATCAACGCTTCCGGCCCCCTCGGGCCTATGGCATAGTCTGTTCGGGGGGGGAGTAAGCCTGTAGGCATATGCGGAGGACATAGGCTCCGCGGCCTGTGCTAATTCCCAAATTTGAAAATACAGTGTCGGGCAATGCCTAATCGTCTGCACAACGCGCGTCTGCTGATTTACAGCCACGACACGTTTGGCCTGGGCCACCTGCGCCGCTGCCAGGCCATCGCCCATTCCCTGGTCGAACAATTCAAGGGCTTGTCCGTCCTCATCCTGTCGGGATCGCCGATCATCGGCAGCTTCGATTTCCGCGCCCGGGTCGATTTCGTGCGCATCCCCGGCGTCATCAAGCTGTACAGCGGCGAATACACGTCCCTCGGCCTGCACATCGACCTCAAGGAGACCCTGGCCATTCGCGCGTCGATCATCCGTCACACGGCGGAAATCTTCGCGCCCGACCTGTTCCTCGTCGACAAGGAACCCCTCGGCCTGAAAGAGGAGATCCGGGACACCTTGACCATGCTGAAAGGGCGGGGCACGACCCTCGTCCTCGGCCTGCGCGACATCATGGACGAGCCGGCGTTGCTGAGCCGGGAATGGAACGCCCGAAACATGGTCCCGGTGCTGGAGGACCTGTACGACGAGATCTGGGTCTACGGGATGTCGCAAATCTGGGATCCGCTGGCCGACATGGACGTGCCGCCGTCGGTGCGGGAGAAAATGATCTACACCGGCTATCTGCGGCGCGACGTCCCCAAGGCGAGCACGGTGTCCCCCGTCGTGCACATGGACGAGCCCTATGTGCTTGTCACCGCGGGCGGCGGGGGTGACGGCGCGCTGATGATGGATTGGGTGCTGCGGGCCTACGAGAGCGACGGCGACCTGCCCCATGGGGCGCTGCTCGTCCTCGGCCCGTTCATGCGGCCGGAGTTGCGCAACGGATTCGAAGAGCGCGCCAACCGGCTGCAGCGGATCAAAGCGATCACCTTCGACAGCCACATGGAAATCCTGATGGCGCAATCGACCGGGGTGGTCGCCATGGGTGGCTACAACACCATGTGCGAGATCCTGTCCTTCGACAAACGCGCCCTCATCGTGCCCCGCCTGAAGCCGAGACAGGAACAGCTCATACGCGCCACCCGGGCGCAGGAACTGGGGTTGGTGAAGCTGTTGAACCCGGACGGGAACGGGGATGCCCGGATCATGGCCGAGGCGTTGCGGGCGCTGCCGCGCCAGAACCTGCCCTCGGACGTCATGATGCCGGGTCTGCTCGACGGCCTTGCCACGGTCGGCGGTTTGCTGCAAAGGCACGTCGCCGCGCGCTCCGCCCCGGCGCGGCGGCGGGTTCTGGGGCGGATGTAGGACGGCAGGGGTGTCCCGGACCGTCGCCTTTGTGCTCAAGGGCTATCCCCGGCTCTCGGAGACCTTCATCACCCAGGAGATCCTGGCCCTCGAGCGGCGCGGGCTCGACATCGTTATCTTTTCCCTGCGCCGGCCGACGGATAAGGATCGCCATCCCATGCACCGGGGCATTCACGCCCCCGTCCATTACCTGCCGGAACACCTGTGGCGGGAGCCGGCCCGGGTGCTCCGCGCCTGGCGGGCGGGGCGGCGGCGGCCCGGCTACGGCGCCGCGCTCGGCACATGGCTTGGCGACCTGCGGCGGCAGCCGACGCCCGATCGCGTGCGGCGCTTCGGCCAGGCCCTGGTGCTGGCCCACGAGCTAGCGGCCCATGTCACGCGCCTGCACGCCCATTTCCTGCACACCCCCGCATCGGTCGCCCGCTACGCCAGCGCGCTGACCGGCCTGCCGTGGAGCTGTTCGGCCCATGCCAAGGACATCTGGACCATTCCGGAGTGGGAGAAAACGGAGAAGCTGGCCGCCCTCCAGTGGCTCGTTACCTGCACGGCGGTCGGGCGCGATCATCTGGCCGCCCTGGCCCCGGCCCCCGACAGGGTCGAACTTGCGTACCACGGCCTCGACTTCGGCCGCTTCCCCCCGCCCGGGTTCACCCGGCCGGCCCGTGACGGCGGCGCCGCAAACGACCCCGTGATCGTGCTTTCGGTCGGCCGGGCCGTGGAAAAGAAAGGCTACGGGGTCCTCCTCGGGGCGCTCGCCCGCCTGCCCGCGGACCTGCACTGGCGGCTGGTGCACATCGGCGGCGGCCCCCTGCTTCCCGCCCTCAAGCGGCAGGCCGAAGCGAGCGGGCTTTCCGACCGCGTCACCTGGTTGGGTCCGCAGACCCAGGACACCGTGATCCGCCGTTACCGCGCCGCCGACCTGTTCGTCCTGCCCAGCCGCATCGCCGGCGACGGAGACCGGGACGGCCTGGCGAACGTCCTGATGGAAGCGCAAAGCCAGGGGCTGGCCTGCCTGTCCACCTGGGTTTCCGCGGCGCCCGAGCTGATCGAGGACGGCGTCACCGGGCTCCTCGTCGCCCCCGACGACGAAGCGGCCCTGGCCGACGCCCTCAGGCGGTCGATCGCCGACCCCGGGCTGCGCGCCCGCCTCGGCGGGAACGGGCACCGGCGCCTCCGCGCCACGTTCTCCCACGAAGGCGGGATCGACCAGCTCATCGCCAAGTTCGCCACCGCCGCCTGATACCAAGGAGCGTTGAGCGCCGGTTCCGGCCGCACAAAAAGCGCTATGAGCAGCGTATTCGTCTATGTCCAGCACCTGCTGGGAATCGGCCACCTCAAGCGCGTGGCGTTGCTGTGCCGGGGTTTGACCGCCGAGCGCCTGGAGGTGGACATGATATCGGGCGGCATGCCCGTCCTCGGCCTGGACACGGGCGGCGCGCGCGTCTTTCAGCTTCCTTCCCTGAAAAGCGGGGCCGGCGGCTTCCACGACCTCGTCGGCGGGGACGACCGGCCCGTCGACGACGCCTGGAAGGCCCGCCGGCGCGACCACCTGCTCAACCTTTTCCACGGGCGGCGATACGATGCGCTCATCATCGAGGCCTTCCCCTTCGGCCGCCGGCAGATGCGTTTCGAGCTGCTGCCCCTGTTGGCCGCCGCTAAGGAGGCGACACCCCGGCCCCTGACCATCTGCTCGGTGCGCGACATCGTGCAGGCCAAACGCGATCCCGCCCGCATCGCGGAAACGGCGGAGCTTATAGAGACATCCTTCGACCACGTGCTCGTCCACGGCGACCCCGCGTTTGTCCGCTTCGAGGAAACCTTTCCCGAGGCCCGGCGATTTGCCGCCAAGCTGCACTACACGGGCATCATCGCCGGCGCCGGGGTGCTGCGCGGCGGACGCGGCCGGGCGGGCCCGGGCGATGTCCTGGTGTCGGCGGGGGGCGGCGCGGTAGGGGAAAAGCTGCTTGCCACGGCCATGGACTCGCGCCGGCTGACGTCTCTCCGCGATGCCCGGTGGCGCCTGTTGGCGGGGCCCAACCTGGACGCCAGGGCGTTGGCCGGGCTCGCCGCCCGGGCGCCCGCGGACGTCGTCGTGGAGAGGCACCGGCGGGACTTCCCGGCGCTGCTTGCTGCGTGCGCGGTATCGGTTTCGCAAGCGGGGTACAACACGGTGGCGGATATCCTCCGCGCCGGAACCCGGGCCGTGATCGTGCCCTACGCGGCCGATGGCGAGACCGAGCAATCCCTGCGCGCCCGGCGCCTGGCCGAACGCGGCCTGGCCCGGGTGGTGACCGAGGACCGGCTTTCGCCTGAAACCCTGGCCGCGGCGATCGACGCCGCCTTCGAAGCACCCCCGGCGGACGCGGCGCGCCCGGACCTGAACGGGGCGAAGACGAGCGCCCGGCTGGTCTGCGATTGGCTGAAAGACCGTGGCGCCGACGGCCGAAGTGACCCGAAAAAGAACGCTACCGGCGGCCGATGAGCATGAAGCGGGTGTATTTCCTGAGCTTGAGTTCCCCTTCGAACAACACCTCTGCCATGGGCGCCTGGTCCTTGAACGCCGCCAGGGTGGGAACGCAATTCACATGGTCCCGGTAATCGAAGAAATCGTTTGACTGCAGGGCCAGGAGCATGCCCCCGGGGATGCGCCCGTACCATTCGTCGAACCGCGCCAGGTGCTCGCACGCCGTGTTGATGATCAGGTCGGGACCGGCGGACCGCCGCCCTCCGTCCTCCCCTTGCCCTTGCCAGTCCGTTCCCCGGTAGTCCAGTTCGTACATGTCGGCGGTCAGGCAGCGGAACTTTCCGTCCTCCACATGGGTGCGGTTCAGACTCTCGGCCACCGGCGCGCAGGAGGGGTCGATATCCACGTTGAGCACCGTTTCCACGTCGAACCGCCGGTCATGGAGCAGCATGGCGCCGAGGACGCCGTACCACCCGCCGACAATGCAGACGGCTCCCACAGGCCCGCCCGTGGCCCCGTGCAGGGCGTCCATCAGCCACGTCTTGCTGGCGGTCTGGTTGTGGTTCAGGGCGTAGCCGAGCTCGCGCCGGGGAAAGCGGCGGGCGGTCTCGCGGATATCGGAAACGAAGGCGCTGTCGAAATATACGGCCAGCCCCTTGAGAATATCCCCGTACAACGCGTTTTCGTTTTCCATTCCGCCGTTCCAACCGCGGTCTTGGGCGTATTCCAGACGTCACGGACAGTGTGACGCCTCTGCGCCCCTCGACCGCGCGCTCAGGCCGCCTTTTGCAGTTTCTCCATGGTGTCGAGGAGCCGGTCGCTGATCCGCCGGGCGACCTCGGCGGCGATGTGCGGATCGCGTTCCATCAGTTCGAGGAAGGTGTCCTTCTGCAGTCTCAGCACCGTGAGTTCCGCCACCGCGCGCAGGGTCGCCGAGCGCGGCGTGGTGCTGAGCAACGCCATTTCACCGACCAGCTCGTTGGACCCGGCGCGATTGATGACGGTTTCCTTGTCGCCTTCGCCGATCACCACGTCGGCCTCGCCGTCCAGAATGACATAGGCGGCATCCCCGGGGTCGCCCTGGTGGAAGAGTTCCTCGCCCGCGTCGAAGATCAGCCTGCGGCTGGCGAACGCGAGCAGCTTCAGGCGGGCCGGCTCCATGCGCGAGAACAGCGGCACGGCGGCCAGGGCCGAAGCTTCGGTGTCCAGGGTTATCGGTCCCTCGCCCTCTTCGGCCGGTTCCTCGACCGCCGGCGCTTCCTCGGCCACCTGTTCGACGATGCGCTCGGTAATGCGGCCGTTCCTGAGCACCAGCACCTGGTCGAACTCGGTCACATCGGGCATCTCGCTGTCGATCCAGATCACCGTGGTGTCGGGCAGGAGGTCATAGATGTTTCGCCGGATGCGGTCCCGGGCCTCGCGCTCGATGGCATTGAGGGCCTCGTTGATGATCAGGATATCCGGCCGCTTGAGCAGGCTCCGGGCGAGGGCGATCTTCTGGCGGTCGATCAGGGGCATGCGCCGGCCGCCGATGCCCACTTCCGCGTTGGTGGCGGCGAGGACGAACTTTTGCCTGAGGCCTATCTCGTTGAGCACCTCGAGAATCAGCTCGTTGACCTTCTCGTCGGCCTGCGGCCGGGCAAGGTTGACGCGCCCCATCAACAGGTTGCATTGCAGGCTCAATTGGCCGTTGAAACGGTCGCGGTCGAAAAAGGCGATGGCGCCGCGCGCGTCCTCGGGCAGGTTGTCGCGAAAGACCTTGCGCGCCCGGACAAGGGCGCTTTGCATGTCGTCCTCGATCAGGCCAAGACGGTGACGGCCGACGATCAGTTGACACGTCAGCGACATGAGATGGGACCGCTCGGCTTCCGACAGGGCGTCCAGTCCTTCCCGTTTGGCCCGGCTGCTCACGTGCTTGAGCGCCTGCAGGGCTTCCTCGTTGACAAAACTGTACTCCTCGAACAGGGGTTCGTCGGGTGACAGGTCGTTGAACATGTCGACCATGGTGGCGGCCGCCTTGAGGCCGATCTCCTGGAACCTGAGGGTCAGGCCGCATTCCTCCAGGATCCGCCGCACGTACGGATTTTCACCCAGGTTCTCGAACGCGAACTCGGGGGTCACGGGCTCGCCGAACATGAGGTTTTCGCCGACGGACGCATTGACGTTGTAGGTGTCGAAGTCGAAGGCGTGCACCAGGTCGGCCAGTTCGGGCGTTTCGTCGAGCCGCCGCGCGATGCGTTCACGGGCCTGCAATACGCCGTCCGCCAGACCGGGGTGGCTTTCGGCATCGATGGACATGTTCAGGGCGCGCGTGTAGAGGGCGTCCTCGATCTCGAGGGCCTGGATCACCCGCACCCACCAGTCCTTGAGCTCCGTAGTGCCCGACATGCCGAGAAGCTTGAAATCGATCCACTCGGCGTCGATGTCGTCGGTGCTGTTGCCCGAGGCCACCGACTCCTTGTAGGCGCGGCGGCGTTTGGCGTCCATGTCGACCTCGGACGTCGGCGCATGTTTCAATCCGTAGAGCACGTTATCGGCGATGGTCCCGTCGAAGATGTAGGAGTCGGGCCCGGCATAGCCGATGCGCGACCCGATCACCGCCTCGTGCATGGTGGAAAGGTTATCCTCGCCGATCATGATCCTGCCGCGGGTCGGGACAAGCAGCCGCGCCAGCACGTGGGCGAGCTTGTCCCGGTCGCTGCCGCCGGCGACGATGGCGATGTGGCTGCCCGGATCGGCCTCAAAGGTCACGCCGGTGAGCGTCTCGATCCCGTCCTCGTCGGCGAGGGTGACGTGGTGCAGGGAAAGCGGGGCCGTGATCGGTTCGATCGTCTGCGGACGGTCACGCTGCAGGGATGGGTCCAGCATGTCGGTCGGCTGGAACTGTTCGATCAGCTGCCCATACTTGATGCGGGCATCGGCCATGCGCTGGTAGTATTTCAGGAGCTCTTTCCACGGCGTGGTGAAGTTCGCGTAGGCGGCGAGCACGGCGACCAGCGCGCCGAGGGTGAGTTCGCCGCGAATGATCAATACGCCGCCGACGGAATAGAAAAGCAGCGGCGTGAGCGCGATCAGGAGGTTGTTGGTGAACTTCATGAAAAACTTCTTGCGGTACAGCCGGTGCCGCACATCGAAGATGCCCGCCAGGCGGTGCGAGAAATGGGCCAGGGAATAGGTGGACGTATCGTGGGTATGGATGTCGTGGATGCCCGACACCGCTTCGCCTACGCGCCCCGCCAGCTTGCGCGCCCGCTTGACCCGTTCCTTGCCCAGCAGATTGACCTGGCGCTGTAATTTCGGAATCACCCAGGCCTGGACGGGGATCAGCGCGATCGCCGCCAGGCCGAGCTTCCAGTCCTGTGTGAACATGAAGAACAGGATGGTCAGCATGGTGCCGCCCTGGAACACCGGCAGCGCCAGGGCATCGCGGATGAATTCGCCAAGGGGCTCCACCTCCGCCGTGATCATCGAAGCCAACTCGCCGGCGGACACCTTCTGGAAATGGCGCATGGGAAAGCGCAGGATGCGCTCGTAAAGCTGATAGCGCAGGCGCCTCAGCATGCGCTCGCCCAATATGCCCTTGTAGATGTTGATGCCCATCCGGAAGCCGCCGTTGATCAACAGCAGGCCGAGCAGGGCGCCGCAAAGGACCAGGAGATAGGGAATTTGATCGAACGGGAAGGTCATGACCTCCTTCGGGAAGTCCTTGCCGTCGATGGCGTCGTTGACGATGACCTTGGGCAGGTTCAGCGCCATGTACAGGAATGGGAAGGACGCCACCGTCGCCACGAGGACCGAAATCTGCTCGGGTTTGGAGTGCCGCCAGATATACGCGAAGATTCCCTGTTCCATGTCTTTAGCCTCCGTTACTGGGCCTTGCGCCACGCCGTCCGCGCCCGCCCGCCCGCCGCCATGAAAGCCGCCGCGCCAACGGCTCCCACCGTACTATGGCACGGTAACGGCGGCAAAGGGGCCCAAAAACCGGTAGTGTCTCAGTGTGAAATCGTGGCGAACCGACGCCCCGAACGTCCGCTTTTTAGCGGATCATGTCTGCTTTACCCTGGGCGGCAGACATTGGCGCAGGGTCATCGGCACTTCCGCTCCTGATGCGGTGCGGAGAGGACACGGGCCGCAAGCGCTAGCCGCCGCGGTTGCGCAGCAGGCCGGCTACGGCCGCGCATTCGAGGCCGAACGGCAGGTAGCCCGCATAACCGAGAACAGGCATCTCGAAGACCTGGAAGCGCTGCACGAACGGCACCGAGTATTCCCAGTGCGCGAGGCTGTTATAGTTCCACATTTCCCAGAAGAAACCACAGATCAGCGCCGCCAGCGCGGGAACCACGACCGGCCGCCAGTCCCCGTGTTTCAAGGAGGAAAAGACCGTTTCCTCGCCGACGATCGCCTGGATCGAGATGATGATCAGCAAGGGGGCGACCCACAGCAGCGGAAACAGGTAGTCGGGCCGTATGCCGATCCCCGCGAGAGCCGCCGCCACGCAGATCAACACGGCCCAGCCCCACCGTGTGTGGTGCCGGACATCCAGCGGAAAGAACCCGGTGAGGGACTGAAACCGGTTTGGAAAGGATTTGAGGAATTCGGCGGTCCCTATCACCGCCGGCAGCACGGTGGAAAACGAAAGTGTCGCGTTGAGGAAGTACTGCCACGGGCCGAAATCCTCGATACCCAGATAGTGCCAGTTCTGGACGAAACGGTTCAGGTATTCGAAACACCACCACAACGCCGCGCTGAGGGCAAAAAGGGCGGTGAAGAAACCGGGCCGGCTTAACATTGGGCAACGACCGGTTCGAACCATCGTCAGCGCATTGACGACGAGGATATAGCCTGCCCACAGGGGGAAGAAGGTATAGGCCTGGAAAGCGTCGAACCACGGGAAGCGGTTCCACGCGAGAATCCACGCGACGAATATGACGCCGGCCCCGAGCCAGCCCCACCAGGGAAACGGCAAGCGCCATGGCGCCGGTGCGCCGCGTTCCGCGGCGCGCGCCAGCCTGACCAGGAACGGTAGGCAAACGGCGGCAACGGTCACGCCGATGATGAGGAACGCGGTCCAGGAGAACGGCGCATGCTCGACGTAGAGTGTTCTCGGCGGAAACTTCATGTAGGGAGCGATGGGCATGCCCCATGCGAACACGCCGCCGATGGGGAGCCCGATCAGCAGAGTGGCCCCTACGCCGCCGATGATAGCGCCGTTCCTTTCCCACACGGCCATGGGGTGAGCGTACACCTCGTCTGCGCAAACGAAAATCCCCGCCGTTTGCGGACTTAACGACCCCGTCTACGCTTCCTGCGCCTGGACTTCGTCTTTCCCTTCTTCCGACCCCAGATCCCGACCCCGACCATGAGGACGACGACAACGACTACGATCGGCAGAATTACGCCGATCGAGGCACCGCCCGTGATCGAGGCACCGCCCCCGAGGGTGTCATGGAAGGCGAAGGCCGGGGAGGCGGGCAATGCCACCGAAGCGGCGGTAGGGGCGAGGGCCGCGATCAAGGCAATGGGAAGGCGCCGGCGCATGGCGTCATGGTACCGCCCCGCCAGGAGCAAACCAAGACACGCTGGTGATGATGTGGAAGCGGCCGGCGACGCCGGCATGGCATGGGGGGAAACCGATAAAAGGGCGTTCCAGTCTCAATGTCCGCTAGCCGGCGACAACCGGTCAACCGTAACGGTAGGGGAGAAAGTCCGATTCTGACCCGTCTTGGACGTTCCCTCGCCTCAGTCTTCCGCTTCGTCAGCGTTTGTGCCAGACTTCATAGACCATGAATGCCCGGAGTCCTGGTCTAATACCAAGGGTCGCTGATCATGACTCATAGAGATCGCGTAGGCGGCTCGTCGGGCAGGAGGAAAGTTTCAGGCGATGCGGCGCATCGTCGAAACTTTTCGACGCCCTCCGACGGGCCGCATAC
>JADFHR010000072.1 GCA_022567015.1 Pseudomonadota bacterium | reverse complement strand
TATTCTTGCCCTTGCCGGTCTTGTCGCGATAGTTGTGGCCGGCGGGGTCTATTACTTCGCCGAGCAAAACCTCTCGGCGGCGGCGCGCCAATCAGCCGCGGCGCAGGAGTTGAGGGCGCTTGCGGCACGGGTCGAAAAAGGTCTGTGGCAAATCCGCGGCGACGAGAAGGACTTCCTGGTCCGCCGGGACCCCCGGTCCGTGGAACGCTACGAAAGGACCGCGGCCGCGCTGAACGGTGTGTTGAGCACCCTTTACGCCCGGCCCGACACCGGTTTGGCCAGCGAGCACATCACCACCCTGGACGAAGGCCTGGCCCAATACACGACGGAGTTTCACACCGTCGTCGCGGCGACGAAGGCGCCCGGTCCCGGGGCTACCGACGAGCTTGCGCGGCGGTTGGCCAAATCGGCCCGGGGCTTCGAATCCATGGTCGCCAAAACCAACTCGGCCAGCCTCAAGGACGTGGTGGCGCGCATGCGCCGGCATGAAAAGGATTTCATACGGCAAGGCGCGACCAGGGACCTGGCGCGCATCAACGACCGCTCAGAGGAATTCGGCCTTTTGCTGGCCTCCTCCCCCGTGGCGGAACGGGACAGGGCACGGATCAGGGCTCTCCTGAAGTCCTATCAGGCGAACCTGACGGCGTACGCCAGGGCCGAAATACCCCTGAAACTGAGCATGACCCGGCTCGACGACATCTTCGCCTATATGCTCCCGAGCGTGAACGGCCTGGCCACCTTCGCCGAGGACGGCCTGGCCGCCGCCGCCAGGGAAGCAGAGGAAGCGCGCACCTTTGCCCGGATGTTGGTGTCGGGCGGCGTCGGCGCGATTTTGGCCCTGTTGACCCTGGTCGGCATCGTCATCGTGCGCAGCATCGCCACCCCCGTGCGCGCCCTCGCCCAGGCCGCCACCAGATTGGCGGACGGCGACGGGAGCGTCCCCCTTCCCGCCCTCGGGAACAGTGACGAGGCGGGCGAACTGGCCGCCGTCTTGACCGTCTTCAGGGCGACCCAAGGGGAAATCGGGCGGCTTCGCGGGCAGGCGGAGGCCATGCGGGCCGAGCTTGAAAAGAGCGCCGCCGCGTTGAAGAGGTTCGAGGATGCGGAAATGCGGGGCGGCGACGGCGCCGGCCTGCCCGTGCCCCGGGGCCCCGAGCCCGCCCCCGTCAGCGTCCCGGCGATGGCGTCGGGAACGATCCTGTCCGGGCCCATTTCGGCGATCAGCCGGCAGTTGGCCGAGTCCAGTCAAAGCGTCTCGACCAAGGCCTACGAAGCGGAAAGGACCAGCACCCTGATCAAGATCCTTGGGGAAGCGGCGCGGCGGATCGGTGAGGTGGAAACGCTGCTGTCCGCCATTGGCGAGCAAAGCAACTTCCTGGTGCTCAAATCCGCTGTGACGGAGGGCCTGAGCGACGAGGCGAACAAACATCTGGTGGTGCTTTCCACCGGCTACAAATCCGCCGCCGATCAAAGGGCCTCCACGGATGCGATCGTTCGCCGCCGTTTGGACGCCATCCGCACGACGGCCGGCGAGGCGTCGCGCGCGATCAAGGGCATCGCCTACTCCGTCGCCGAGGTGAAAGGGGTGGCGATGGATATCGCCGCGTCGACCTCGGCCGAAGCGCTGGCGGTGACGACGGCGCTTCTGGCCCAGTCCGAGTGCCTGCGCGGCATGCTCGATGACCTTGCGGAGAATATCCAGGGCGCCACGGACGAGGCCCCATCGACCGGCCCCGGGGTCCACGAAACGACACTCACCCCGCTGCCGCGCCAGCGCGAGCCCGGGTAATACCAAGGCGCGGCGCCGCTAAGCCCAGGTCCTTGATCCCGGGCCCGGCGGGTTTCGGCGGTCGTCAATCCGCTACTTGCAACGCGGCGACGCCGGGCAGGACCTTGCCCTCCAACCATTCGAGGAAGGCGCCGCCGGCGGTCGACACATAGGTGAAGCCGTCGCCCACCCCGGCCTTGGCCAGGGCGGCCACGGTGTCGCCGCCGCCGGCGACGCTGACCAGCCTGCCCTCCTTGGTCAGCCGCGCCACGGCGCGGGCCAGGGCGGTGGTTGCGGCGTCGAACGGGGACACCTCGAAGGCGCCGAGAGGGCCGTTCCACACCAGGGTCCTGCAGCCCTCCAGCCGGCGCACAAGGTCCCCCACCGATGCCGGACCCAGGTCCAGGATCATGGCGTCGGGAGGGATTGCGTCGACGGGCACGGTCTCGCTTTCGGCGCCCTCGGCGAATTCCCGCGCCACCACGGCGTCCACCGGCAGCGCGATGTCGCAGCCCGCCCTGGACGCCGCCGCCATGATGGCGCGCGCGGAGTCGGTCATGTCGGGCTCGCACAGGGACCGGCCCACGTTCACCCCGCGGGCCAGCAGGAAGGTGTTGGCCATGGCGCCGCCGATGATCAGCAGGTCCGTCTTATCCACCAGGTGGCCCAGGGCGTCCATCTTGGTCGAGATCTTGGCGCCGCCGACCACCGCCGCCACCGGGTGCCGGGGCTCATCCAGCGCGCTGGCCAGGGCCTCCAGCTCCGCCTGCATCAGCCGCCCCGCCGCCGCCGGCAACAGGCGCGCGATCGCTTCCGTGGAGGCATGGGCCCGGTGCGCGCACGAGAACGCGTCGTTGACATAGACGTCGCCCAGGGCCGCCAGTTCCTTGGCGAAGGCCGGGTCGTTCCCTTCCTCTCCGGCGTGGAAGCGCAGGTTTTCGACCATGACGATGTCGCCGTCGGCCATGGCCGCGGCCACCGTGGAGGCGTCCGGCCCGACGCAGTCGGCGGCGAAGGCCACCTCCCGCCCGTCCACGGCCGCGCCCAGGGCCGCCGCCACCGGGCGCAGGCTAAGCGATTCCACCACCCGGCCCTTGGGGCGGCCCAGATGGGACAGGACGATAACGCGCCCGCCCTTGTCCGCCAGCTCGACCAGCGTCGGCACGGTGCGCACGATCCGGGTGGCGTCGGCGACCGCGCCGTCCTTCATCGGGACATTGAGGTCGGCGCGGACGAGAACCCGCTTTCCCGCGACATCCAGATCGTCGATGGTCTTGAACCTCGTCATGGCGCGCCCTTCGCCTTCAACGCCTCGGCGCGGGCCCGGGCCTCGCCGGCCTTCTCCGTCTCGCCCAGGACCTCGTAGGTCCGCGCCAGCCGCAACCAGCCCTCCCGGTCGCCGGGGTTTTCCTCGAGCCGGTCGGCCAGCCTTTGCACCATGGAGCGGATCATCGCCGCGCGCTCTTCGTCCGACATGCGGGCCGCCGCTTCCATGTCGGCGCGGCTTGGCCCGGCCGGGCTCGTGGCCGGCGGCGTACCGGGCGCTGGTCCCCGGGAGGGGGGGCGCGCCCCGGCAAGGGCGGCGGCCCCGGGCGACGGCTCCACCGTCGCCGGGTCGATGTCGAGGGCGCGGGCGGCGGTCTTGATCTGGCGTTGCAGCACCGGGCCCCACGGCGCATCGGGCGGCGAGAGGACCTGCAGGTCGACCCAGTCCTGAAGCGCGCCCCGCACGTCGCCCTGCTGCGCCTTCGCCAGACCCAGATAGTACCGGGCCTTGGTGTTCCTGGGCTCGGCCGCGAAGACGCCCTCGAATATCTGGCGGACCTCGGGCGTGATCGGGCCGCCGTCGCCGAGCGCCAGCGCCTCGGCATAGTCGGCCGCGATGTCGGCGCGGTTGTCGCTGAGTCCCATGGCGCGGCGGAAGGCGTTGGCGGCGTCGTCGTAGTGCTCCAGGGTCATGTAGGACCGCCCCACCAGCAGCCAGCCCTTGAGGTCATCGGGGTTGCGCAACAGGCGCTCGGCCAGGCGTCCCACCACCGCCCGCAGGCCTTCCCGGTCCCCGGCCCCGGCGTCGGCCTTCGCCGTCGCCGTGCCGCGCTCGGCAAACGGTTGACCGGGCGCGTCCGGCGAGCCGAGATAAAGGTACAGCCCGATGGCGCCCGCCGGCACGGCGACGGCGATGGCGGCGATCATCGCGACGCTGCCCCCTGGGCGCGGGCGGGCGGGCTCTTCCGTCCCGCCGGAACCGTCCTCCGGGCCCGCGGCGAGCATGCGGCGCTGGATTTCGGTCCTCGCCGCCTGGGCCTGCTCGGGAACGAGCAGGCCCCGGTCGAGGTCGCGATCCACCTCGGCGAGCTGGTCGCGGTAAATCGTGAGGTCGTACGCGGCGCGGGTGGGCGCCGGCGCCCGGCCGCGGCGCGCCAGCGGCACCAGAAGCAACCCCAGTACCACCGCCGTCAGGACGGCAATGGTGATCCAGAGCCCGATCACCGGGACCGGTCGTCGAGCAGGGTTTCCAGGCGGCGCTTTTCGTCCTCGGTCAGCGGCGGCGGGGCCGCGCGCACCCCGGCGGCGGCGGCCGTGCGCCGGCGGTAAAACGCCACCATGGCCAGGATGCCGAGCCCGCCGATCAGGGCCGGCCCCAACCACAGCGCGTACGTGGTCGCCTTGAAGGGGGGCCGCAGGAGGACGAAGTCGCCGTACCGGGAGACCACGTAATCGATGACCTGGCCGTCGCTGTCGCCGGACACCAGGCGCTCGCGCACCAGAACCCGCAGGTCCCGGGCCAGGTCGGCGTCCGAATCGTCGATCGACTGGTTCTGGCAGACCAGGCAGCGCAAACCCTTGCTGATCTCGCGGGCGCGCGCTTCCAGCACCGGATCGTCGAGAATCTCGTCGGGATTGACGGCGCCCGCGGACACGGCGGCCAGGCTGAGGGCGAGGGCGAGGAACAGGGCTTTCATTGCCTGCGAAGCTCCTCGATCAACGGCCGCAGGATTTCCTCCCAGACCTGGCCGGTGACCACGCCCGCGTGCTTGTAGCGGATGACGCCGTTCTTATCGACGACGAAGGTTTCGGGCGCGCCGGTGACGCCGAAGGCGATGGCGGCGCGGCTTACCGGATCATCGCCGATCAGCGTGTAGGGATCGCCGAACCGGGCCAGCCACTTCGGGCCGTCGTCGGGGTCGATTTCCCGCCAGTCGATCCCGTGGATGGGCACCGCGTTCTCCTTTTTCAGCTGCATGAGCAGCGGGTGCTCGACCCGGCAGGCGAAGCACCAGGAGCCGAATATGTTGACCAGCGAGACCTCGCCCTCGAGGTCTTCGCGGGACAATCCCCTGTCGCGTCCCTTGATCGGGTCGAGGGCGAACTCGGGCGCCGGCGTGTCGATCAGCACCGAGGGGAGGGCGCTCGGGTCCCTGGTCAGGCCGACGGCGAAGTAGGACGCGATCACGGCGAAACCGACGAGCGGCAGGACAAAGAGAAAGCGCCTGTTCATGGCCCCGACTCACGCCCGGGCCGGCGCTCCGGCCCCAGCGCCGGCCGCGGCGCGGCTGGGCTTGGGCGCGCCGACCCGGTGGCGGCGGTCCGAAAGGCTGACCATGCCGCCCGCCACCATGACCAGGATGCCCCCCCACATCCAGACCACAAGCGGGTTGAAATATATCCGCGTGACGAAGGCGCCGTCGGACCCTTGCGCATCCCCGATAACCACGTACAGGTCGCCGAAAAAGGTCGGGTGAATGGCGGCCTCGGTGGTCGGGCTGCGCTCCACCGGGTAGTCGCGCTTTTCGGGGTGCAGGGTGACCACCGGCCGCCCGTCCCTGGCAACGGTGAAGGTGCCGCGGGTGGCCGAATAGTTGGGGCCCTGGACCTGGCGCGCGCCCTCGAAGGTGAACGTGAAACCGGCCACGGCTACGGTGTCGCCGGGCTTCATGGTCTGGATGCTTTCCACCTTCCAGGCGCCGGCGCCGATCATCCCGGCGATGGCGACGGCAAGCCCCCCGTGGGCCAGGGTCATGCCCCAGGCGGCGCGCGGCACGCGGCCGATGCGGCGCAGGGTCTCGGGGAAGGGCACGCGGAACAGTCTGACCCTTTCGGCGAACCCGACCACGGTGCCGACCAACAACCAAGCCGCCAGGCCCATGCCGAGAAGGGCAAAGATCGGCCCGTCGGCAATCACGGCCCAGGCCAGTACCACCGCCGCCAGCGCCGCGGCGAAGGCCACCCACAGCCGGGTCAGGGCGGGACCCACATCCGCGCGTTTCCAGGTCAGCAGCGGACCCACGGCCATGACCGCCACCATGGGCGCTATCAGGGGCAGGAAGACGGCATTGAAGAACGGCGGCCCCACCGAAACCTTGCCCCCGCCGACGGCGTCCAGGAACAGCGGATAGAGGGTGCCCAGCAGTACCGCCGCCGCCGCCGTGGTCAACAGCAGGTTGTTCAACAGCAGACTGCCCTCGCGGGAGATCGGCTGGAACACCCCGGTGCTCGCCAGAGCCGGGCCGCGCCAGGCGAACAGGGCCAGCGAGCCGCCGATGACGACGAGAAGAAGGACCAGGATGAAGGTGCCGCGCGCCGGGTCGGTGGCGAAGGTGTGGACCGACGTCAGCACCCCCGACCGCACCAGGAAGGTCCCCAGCAGGCTGAGGGCGAAGGTGACGATGGCGAGGAAGATGGTCCAGCCCTTGAGGGTGTCGCGTTTCTCGACCACGACGGCGGAATGGAGCAGCGCCGTTCCCGCCAGCCAGGGCATGAACGAGGCGTTCTCCACCGGGTCCCAGAACCACCAGCCGCCCCAACCCAGTTCGTAATACGCCCACCACGATCCCATTGCGATGCCGGCGGTGAGAAAGATCCAGGCGACCAGGGTCCACGGCCGCACCCAGCGCGCCCACGCGGCGTCCACCCGGCCCTCGATGAGGGCGGCGACGGCGAAGGAAAAGGCGATGGAAAAGCCGACGTAGCCCATGTACAGGAACGGCGGGTGGAACGCCAGGCCCGGGTCCTGCAACAGCGGGTTGAGCCCCTGGCCGTTGTCGGGCGCCGGCAGCATCCGCTCGAAGGGGTTCGAGGTGAACAGGATGAACAAGATGAAGCCGGCGGCGATCATGGCCTGCACCCCCATCACCCGGGCTCTCAGGCTCGGCGGCAGATTGCGTCCGAACGCCGCCACCGCCGCGCCGTACACCGAAAGGATCAGCACCCACAGCAGCATCGAGCCCTCGTGGTTCGCCCACACGCCCGAGATCTTGTACAGCATGGGCTTGGCCGTGTGCGAATAGCGCACCACGGCGAGCAGCGAGAAATCCGAGGTCACGAAGGCGTAGGTCAGGCAGGCAAAGGAAAAAGCGATCAGCAGGAACTGGGCGATGGCGGCGGGCCGCGCCACCTCCATCCACGCTGCGTTGCCGCGGTGCGCCCCGATCATGGGCACGCTGGCCTGAACCAGGGCCACCAGGAGGGCCAGCGTGAGGGCGAAAAGACCGGCTTCGGCAATCATTGGGCGGTTCCCATCCTGTCCATCTGGCCCGACCGTTTGAGCGTCTTTTCCGTCTCCTGCCAGCGACCGGATTTCTTCAGCGCCTCGGCCACCTCGGGCGGCATGTAGGTCTCGTCGTGCTTGGCCAGCACTTCGTCGGCGCGAAAGACGCCGTTGACGAAACGGCCCTCGGCGATCACGCCCTGGCCCTCGCGGAACAGGTCCGGCAGGATGCCGGTGTAGGTCACCGGGATGACGTTGGCGAGGTCGGTCACCCTGAATGTCACCTCTATGCCCGCCTTCTTCACGCTGCCGTCCTCGACCAGCCCGCCGATGCGCACACGCCTCTCCGCGCCGAGCTTTTTGTCCAGCACCTCGGTCGGGCTGTAAAAGAAGACGATGTTGTCTTCGAACGCGCTCAACATAAGGGCGGCGGCGGTGGCCAGCAACCCCATGCCAAGGACGATGAAGGTGAGACGCTTGTGCTTACGCTTCACCGGCCGCCTCCCCGGCGCCGCCCTTGGCGCCCCGTTCCGCCTTGAGGGCGGCGAGGGCGGCCTCGGTCGAGCGCAGCCACCTCAGGCTGGCCACCAGCATGCCGACCAGGACCAGCGCGGTGATGGCGTAGCTGGGCCAGACGAAGGCGGCGTAGCCGCCCATGTCCAGGAACGCCGAAACACTCTCGGAAACCCCCCTATCCATGGACCTGCCTCAAGCGGACGGCGCGGATCTTGGTGGAGAGGATCTCGGCCCGCAGTCGCACCAGCAGGACCCAAAAGTAGTAGGTGGTGAACGCCAACGCCATCAGCAAGAGCGGAGCCAGCATGCTGGGGTGGATGGAGGGGCCGCCCAATTTCAGGACGCTGGCCGGCTGGTGGAGAGAATTCCACCAGTCCACCGAGAACTTGATGATGGGCACGTTGACGAAGCCGACCAGGGCGAGGACCGCGGCCGCCTTGGCGCCTCGCGCCGGATCGTCGAACGCGTTGACCAGCGCCATGTAGCCCAGGTACAGGAAGAACAGCACCAGGACCGACGTCAGGCGGGCGTCCCACACCCACCAGGTCCCCCACATGGGCTTGCCCCACAAGGACCCGGTGATCAGGGCGAGGAAGGTGAAGCAGATCCCGATGGGGGCCGTGGACCGGGCCGCCAGGTCGGCCAGCGGGTGCTTCCAGATGAGGGCGGTGGCGCTGGCCGCCGCCATGGAGGTGTAACAGAACAGGGCCATCCAGGCGGCGGGCACGTGCACGTACATGATGCGCACGCTTTCCCCCTGCTGGTAGTCGGCGGGGGCCTGGAACAGCCCCAGATACAGCCCCGCCGCCCCCAGGATCACGGTCGCCCCGGCCATCCACGGCACCACCGCCGCGCTCAGGCGCATGAACCGGTTGGGGTTGGCAAACCTTTGTATCATCTGTCTCGGCTCCCAGGCGCCGTCGCGCCGCCTTCCGCGTGCCCGCCGTACAGGGGATCGGCGCGCCGCATACTGTAACCGGCCGCTCTTTGCACCGCCATGATATGGATCAAATCACCGTTCCGCCGAATGATAAAGCACGGTTTTCCAGGGGACCCTCGGAATTGCCGGGAAACCCCTACTCCAGCGCCTGGCGCAGGGCCGCCGCCGCCGCCCACGGGCAAAGGGACAGGGCGGCCAGGAAAAAGGCGCCGAGGACGAACAACTGGGGGCGCACGGTGAAACCGGCGAGGGCGGCGTCCACGGCGCCGACGCCGAATATGAGCACCGGAATGAACAGGGGCAGGATAAGCAGCGACAGCAGCACGCCGCCGCGCCTGGACCCCAGGATCAGCGCCGCGCCCACGGCGCCGATCAGGCTCAAAGAAGGCGTCCCCAGGGCCAGGGCCACGATGAGCACGGTGAAGCCTTCCGTGTTCATGTGCAGGAGCACCGCCAGCAGCGGGGCGGCGGCGATAAGGGGCAGGCCGGTGGTCAGCCAGTGGGCGGTCACCTTGGCCAGGACGACGACCTCGAGCGGCATCGGGGTCAAGGCCAGCAATTCCAGGCTGCCGTCCTCGAAATCGGCCTGGAACAGTTGCTCCAGGGAAAGCATGGACGCGAGGAGCGCCGCCACCCAGATGACCCCGGCGCTGATGCGCGCCAGCATGTTGACCTCGGGCCCGACGCCGAAGGGGAACAACACCACCGCCAGCACGAAGAACATGACCGCCATGAGGCCGCCGATGCCTTGGCGGAACGCCAGGCGCACGTCCCGGCGCGCGATGTGCAGGAACCGGCTCACGAACCAAGCTCCCCGGCGCCCTGGGAGCGCACGGCGAAATGGGACAGATCCAGCACCCGGGCGCCGTCCACGGCCATTCTGGTATGGGTGGCGACCACCACCATGCCGCCGCCGGCCCGGTGGCCGGCGATGGCCGCCTCCAGGCTGGCGGTGGCCGCCTCGTCCAAAGCCGTGGTCGGTTCGTCCAGCAGCCACAGGGGCGCCGGCGCGGTGACGATGCGGGCCAGGGTGAGGCGCCGCTTCTGCCCGGCCGAGAGAAAGCGGCCGGGAACGTCGGCCAGATGGGCGATGCCGAAGGTCTCCAGCGCCGGGCCGACGGCGTCCCCGGGATTCCCCGTCCGCCGCCCCGGCCTGAGACCGGCCCAGAAGCGCAGGTTCTCCGCCACCGTCAGCACCGGCTTCATCGCGTCCAGATGCCCCACGTAGTGCAGCCGGGCGCGGTGGGCATCGGGGTCGGCGGCGGTGGCCGCGCCGTCCCAGGCAAGGGTCCCGGACGCCGGGCGCAACAGGCCCGCCATCAGGCGCAGGAGGCTCGACTTGCCGCTGCCGTTGGCACCGGCCAGCACCAGGGCGGCGCCCGCATCGACGGCGAAATCGAGGCCCGCGAACACACGCCGCTCACCCCGGACGCAGACAAGATTGCGGCCTGTGAATAGTGTCATCGGGGTCCAAACCATCGGCAAACGCCGCGCCGGCGACGGCGCACCGTAAAGCAAAACCGGCGAAGAAAGAAGGCTCCCACGCAGGCCCGCGCCGCCGCGCCGGTTCGGGCGGCGGCTCCTACCGGGCAGGCAAAAAAATCGGCCGGGCCCCGATGGGGCGCCCGGCCAAGGATTCCGGCAGCGGTTTGCCGGAAATAAGGGGGCCAGAGAGGGGAGTCTCTGGTTGGGGTAACGAGGACTTTGTTATTGGCAGGGACGGTAAACCCCAAATGTGGCGAATTTATGCCCATTTCGGGGAAAATCGGGGGGCCGGCCGTGCACAAGGCGAGGGACCAGGCCGAAGTTGGCTGGGACAAGAAGTTGGCTGGGACAACAAGTGCCGGACCGCGGGACGGCCGGGCGGGGCGGCTACCACGATGGCGTGCGCACGGGCGTGTTGAATGCACCCCGTCCATGGACCATATTCCACAGTATAACAGTACACGCGAGACATGGTCGGCGTGGCGCCGGCATCTATCGTGTCGCCGGTCATGGGTCGTTTGCTCCCACGAACAAGGAAGGCAGCCGTGTCCCAATTCGGTCAAGACACCCTCGGTGTGCGCCGTACCCTCGCGGTCGGCGGCAAGCGTTACGACTATTTCAGCCTCCAGGCCGCCGCCGAGGCCGGGCTTGGCGACATTTCCCGTCTGCCGTACTGCCTCAAGGTTCTGCTGGAGAACCTGTTGCGCTGGGAGGACGGGCGCACGGTCACCGTCGACGACATCAAGGCGCTGGCGGCATGGCTGACCGACCGCCGCTCGGACCGCGAGATCGCCTTCCGCCCGGCGCGGGTCCTGATGCAGGACTTCACCGGCGTGCCCGCCATCGTCGACCTGGCCGCCATGCGCGAGGCGATGGCCGCCAACGGCGGCGATCCCAACAAGATCAACCCGCTGTCGCCGGTCGATCTGGTCATCGACCATTCGGTGACGGTCGATTCCTCGGCCAGCCCGGACGCCTTCCGCAAGAACGTGGAGATGGAGTTCAAGCGCAACCGCGAGCGCTACGAGTTCCTGCGCTGGGGCCAGGAGGCGTTCACGGATCTCCGCGTCGTGCCGCCGGGCACCGGCATCTGCCACCAGGTCAACCTGGAATACCTGGCCCGGGTGGTGTGGACCGCGGAAAAGGACGGCGCCACCGTCGCCTATCCCGACACCCTGGTCGGCACCGACAGCCACACGACCATGATCAACGCCCTGTCCGTGCTCGGCTGGGGGGTGGGCGGCATCGAGGCCGAGGCGGTCATGCTCGGCCAGCCCATCTCCATGCGCATCCCGGAGGTCGTCGGCTTCAAGATGACCGGCCGGCTGAAGGAGGGCACCACGGCCACCGACCTGGTGCTCACCGTGGTGCAAATTCTGAGGAGCCACGGCGTGGTCGGCAAGTTCGTCGAGTTCCACGGCCCCGGCCTCGACACCCTGACCCTCGCCGACCGGGCGACCATCGCCAACATGGCCCCGGAATACGGGGCCACCTGCGGCTTCTTTCCCGTCGACGCGGAGGCGCTGGCCTATCTCACCTTCACCGGCCGCGAGGCGGACCAGGTCGCCCTGGTCGAGGCCTATGCCAAGGCCCAGGGCCTGTGGTGGGACCCGGGCACGCCGGACCCGGTGTTCACGGATACCCTGGAGCTCGACCTTGGCGTGGTCGAGCCGTCGCTCGCCGGGCCGACGCGGCCCCAGGACCGCATCCCCCTGAGCCAGGCGGCGACCGCGTTCACCGACGGCTTTTCGGCCCTTTCCGGCCGCGGCGAGGAACGCCAGGTACCGGTGGCCGGGGCCGATTACGCGCTCAAGGACGGCGACGTGGTGATCTCCGCGATCACCAGTTGCACCAACACGTCCAACCCTTCGGTGCTGGTCGGCGCCGGGCTGCTGGCGCGCAACGCCCGGGCCAGGGGCCTCGGCGTCAAGCCCTGGGTCAAGACGTCGTTCGCGCCGGGGTCGCAGGTGGTCACCGACTATCTGGAGGCGGCGGGCCTGCAGGCGGAGCTGGACGGGCTCGGCTACAACCTTGTCGGCTACGGCTGCACGACGTGCATCGGCAATTCCGGACCCCTGCCCGAACCCATCGCCGGCGCCATCGAAGAGGGAGACCTGACGGTCGCCGCCGTGCTCTCGGGCAACCGCAACTTCGAGGGCCGCATCCATGCGCTGACCCGGGCCAACTACCTCGCCTCGCCGCCCCTGGTGGTGGCCTATGCCCTGGCCGGATCCATGAAGGTGGACCTTTTGCACGATCCCCTCGGCACCGGCGACGACGGCCGGCCGGTGTACCTGAGGGACATCTGGCCGACGAACGAGGACATCCGGAAGGTCATCGACCGGGTGCTGAGCCCGGAGATGTTCCGCCAGCGCTATGCCAACGTCTTTCAGGGCCCCCCGGAGTGGCAGGGGATCAAGGCGCCCGGCGGCGGCACCTATGACTGGCAGGACTCCAGCACCTATGTCCGGCACCCGCCGTTCTTCGCCGGCGCCGGCAACGGGGCGGAGGGCTTCGCCGACATCACCGGGGCCCGGCCGCTGGCGATCCTCGGCGATTCGGTGACCACGGACCACATCTCGCCGGCGGGCGCCATCATGAAGGACAGCCCGGCGGGCGAGTACCTCGTGGAACGCCAGGTACACCCGCGGGAGTTCAACTCCTACGGTTCGCGGCGCGGCAATCACGAGGTCATGATCCGCGGCACGTTCGGCAACATCCGCATCCGCAACGAGATGGCGCCGGGCACCGAGGGCGGCATCACCAGGCACATGCCGGACGGCGCGCTCATGCCCATCTACGA
>JADFHR010000071.1 GCA_022567015.1 Pseudomonadota bacterium | reverse complement strand
TTACCAAGGCTTTCGGACGGCGTCGCGCACGCTTCGCGATGCCCCGCATCGCCACAGCGCACGCTCCTAGCCGAAAGCCTTGGTAAGCCGTCTCTATGGGTCATGATCAGTGACCCTTGGTATTATTGGACGAGTTCCCAACTGCCGTCGGGCTGCCGGCACGCCTTGCCGTAGAGCTGTTGCTCCTTGCCGTCGATGGTGCCCTTGGTGATGTATTCGCGGCAGTAGCGGTTTCGCGTGTCCTTGTAGATCTTTGTCGGCGTCAGTTGGTACCCGGCGCCCGTCCGGGGATTGTTCCAGACGATGGTTTGTCCGTTTTCGGCGCGCTCCAGGGCCTGGCCGACGCAGTTCTGGTCGACCTGGTCCATGGCCCGGCCCAGGCTGCCGCCGACAAGCGCGCCAAGGATGGCGCCGCCGATGATCGCCGCCGTCTTGCCGCCCCCCTTGCCAACCCGGGACCCGACAAGCGCGCCGGCGGCGGCGCCAAGCGCCCCGCCCAGCTGGTCCCGGTTGCACTGGCCAAGGTCGATACCGAAGGCGCTTGGCGGGAGAGCGTGCTTGTATTTCTTGAACTTCTTGCCCTTCTTGGCCCGGTAGCCGTGGGCCGGAGCCCAGGGCGGCGGGTCGGCGAGGGCGGGGGGCACGACCGCGGTTGCCGCGAAGACGGCCATGACGATCACGGCGCACGCGGATGTGAGGGCTTTCTTTCGCCGAGACATGGGGTGAGCATACACGCCATCGCGGCGCAAGGAAAACCCCGCTTTGCGCCCGCCTCAGGGGGCGGCGCCGACGGCGCGCTCCAGGCGCGGATAAAGGAGCGCCAGGGTTACCGCCCTGGCCGTCATCAGCACCATGAACGCCAGCCACAGGCCGTGGTTTCCCATCACCGGTATCAACACCCAGACGGCGGCGCCGTAGAGGACCAGGGAAACGGCCATGGCATTGCGCATCTCGGCCGTCCGGGTGGCGCCGATGAAGATGCCGTCCAGCTGGAAGCTCCACACGGAAACGAGCGGGGACAGAACGACCCAGGGAAGATAGGCGCGGGCCGTGACGCGCACCTCGGACACGTCGGTGATGACGTCGATCAGCACCGGGCCGAGGGCCCCATACAGCACCACATACGCCCCGGCAAAGGCCAGCGCCCACCGGCTCGTGGCGCGGACCGCGCCCTTGAAGCGCGCACGGTCCCCGGCCCCGACGGCGCCCCCGGTGAGGGCCTCCGCCGCGTGGGCGAAGCCGTCGAGTCCGTAGGACAGCAGGCTCTGGAAGAGGAGCAGCACCGCATTGGCGGCGAGCACCACGTCTCCCATGCGCGCGGCCATGGCGGTGAACAGGAAAAAGGCCGCCTGCAGGCACAAGGACCGGATGAAAATGTCCCGGTTGACCGCCACCATGCGCTTCAGCCGCGCGCCGTCGACGGCGCGGTGGAGACGCCAGCGGCCTCCCATGGGGCGCGCGATGCGCCGCACCAGCACCAGGCCGAGGGCCAATGCCCCCACCTCGGAAATCACGGTCGCCCACGCCACGCCGGCGACCCCGAGGCCCAGGCCAAAGACGAACCACAAATCGAGCGCCATGTTGGCGCCGTTCATGGCCACCTGAAGGAACAGCACGGCGCGGGTGTTCTGGACGCCGATCAACCAGCCGAGAATGGCGAAGTTGGCGAACACCGCGGGCGCCGACCAGATGCGGATGGAAAAATAGGATTCGGCCAGGGGCGAGACGCCGGCGCTGGCGTCGATCAGCCCGAACGCGGCCCACGCCACGGGTCCCTGCAACGCCACCAGCCCGGCGCCCAGCGCCGCCGCCACGAACAGCGCCCGGGCGAGGGACGCGCGCACCTCGTCGGCGTCGCCCGCGCCCAGGGCCTGGGCGGTCAGGCCCGTCGTTCCCATGCGCAGGAAGTTGAAGCCGAAGTACACGAAATTGAAGATCAGCGCCCCCACGGCGACGGCGCCGATGGACTGGGGCCCCGGCAGGTGGCCGACGACGGCGGTATCGACGGCGCCCAGCAGGGGCACAGAAATATTTGCCAGGATGATGGGTCCGGCCAGCCGCCACACCCGGCGGTTCCAGTTTTCCGCCGCCATTGCCGTCAAGTCCTCACTCTCGGTGCCGCGGGGATGACCGCCGGCGCACCATGGCATAGAATTTCGCCAACGCCCACGTCGATTCCGGGGCCGCCGCCGGACGGAGAACCGCGGGCGGGATACCGCCGACGGCCTTTTTCCCGTAGACTGGGTGCACCAAATCCACGCGCACGGAGGGCCCCCCCATGGCACGCGAGCGTCCACGCCCGGTGCACCCGTATGTTCCGGAGCTGGAAGAGCAGTTGCGCACGGGTGTCGTCGATAGGCGCGGGTTCCTGCGCACCGTGACCCTGCTCGGGATGTCGGCGGCGGCGGCCTTTGCCGCGGCGGCCAGGATCACCGGCGAGGCCCTGGTCCCCAAGGCCCACGCCCAGGCCGCGAAGAAGGGTGGCAACCTGCGCATCTCCATGCGCGTGCAGGAAATGACCGATCCGGCGACCTTCGATTGGACGGAGAAGTCCAACGTCGCCCGGCAGATGGTGGAATACCTGTTCGTCACCGGGCCCGACAACATCACCCGGCCCCACCTGTGCTGGCGCTGGAGCGCGTCCGATGACCTCAGGACCTGGACGCTCGGGCTGCGCCGCGGCGTGAGGTGGTCCAACGGGGACGAGTTCAACGCCGACGACGTGGTCTACAATTTCACCCGCTGGCTCGATCCCCGGACCGGCTCCTCCAACCAGGGCCTGTTCGCCTCCATGGTCACCGCGACCGACACCGGCAAGAGGACCAGGGACGGCACGCCGATCCTCTCCAAATCCATGACCGCGGGCGCCGTCGAGAAGATCGACGCGTACACGGTGCGTCTGCACCTGAACCGCCCGGAGCTGGCGATTCCGGAGAACCTCTATAACTATCCGACCGCCATCGTGCATCGCCGCTTCGAAGACGACGGCGGCGACCTGGCCAGGAACCCCGTGGGCACCGGTCCGTTCCTGTTGAAGGGGTTCGCGGTCGGCGAAAAGGCGGTGCTGGCGCGGCGCAAGGACTACTGGGGGGACGAGGCCCATCTCGATTCCATCACCTATATCGACCACGGCGACGAAGCGGCCACCGGACTGGCGGCGCTGGCGTCGGGCCAGGTCGACCTGGTGCACGAGACGGCCGTCGGGCAGATCGACGTGGTCGAGGCCATCCCCCATGCCCGGCTGTACGAGGCGGTCACCGCGCAGACCGGCGTCGCCCGCATGCAGGTGGACAAGAAACCCTTCGACGACGTGCGCGTGCGCACGGCCGTGCGACTGTGCCAGGATCACCAGCGGCTTCTCGATCTCGCCCACCGGGGCAGGGGGACACCCGCCCAGGACCACCACGTGGCGCCCGTCCATCCCGAATACGCGCCGATGCCGTCGCCGAAACAGGACTATGCGCGGGCCCGGCACCTGCTCGCCCAGGCGGGCCATGCGCAGGGCCTGGACCTCAGCATCGATTGCCGGAAGGACCCCCCGTGGGAGTTGGCGGTCGCCCAGGCGATGACCGAGATGTGCAAGCCGGCCGGCATTCGCCTCCGCATCAACGTCATGCCCAACGCCCAGTACCAGGACATCTGGAACAAGACGGTGTTCGGCTTCACCGCCTGGACCCACCGCCCGCTTGGCGTCATGGTGTTGAACCTGGCCTACCGCTCGGGCGTGCCGTGGAACGAGACCCATTACAGCAACCCGGAGTTCGACCGGCTGCTCGACAGCGCCAGCGGGATGCTGGACGTGAACGAGCGCCGCGCCACCATGGCCAAGTTGCAAAAGATTTTGCAGGACGACGCGGTGATCGCCCAGCCGCTGTGGCGGTCGGTCTTCGCCGCCGGCCACAGGAAGGTGCAGGGTTACACGTTGCACCCGACCATCTATCACCAGCTGAACGCCGTGTGGATCGCGTGACGTCTTCCGCGGACGGCGGCCGACGGCGCGCCGTGGCGGTGTTTCCCTAGCACCGGCGCGGACAGAGCCCGGCAACGGGGCCGGTGCGTTCCCGGGCCGGCCGGGTGGAGCGAGCGGCGAATGGCAGGTTTCGTATTGAGACGGCTCGGCACCATGGCGATCACCATGTTCGCCGTGTCGGTGCTGGTGTTCCTGCTTCTCGAGATTTCCCCGGGCAGCGTCGCCACCAAGGTGCTGGGGCCCTATTCCACCGACGAGCAGCGCACGCTGTGGCTGGAGGCCCACGGCTATTTCCAGCCCCTTTGGGTGCGTTACGGGGACTGGCTGTGGAACTTCGTCAACGGCGATTTCGGCGAATCCGTGCGCTTCAAGGTGCCGGTATCGGAAATCCTGTGGCCGAGGCTCGCCAACACCGCCATCCTGGGCCTGGTCACCTTCGCCGTCATGATCCCCGTTTCCCTGGTCCTCGGGGTGGTGGCCGGCATGCGCGAGGGCTCGCGGCTGGACCGGGCCATCTCGGTGACCAGCATCGTCACCACCTCGGTGCCCGAATTCGCCAGCGCCGTGTTCCTGTCCGCCGTCTTCGTCTTCTGGCTCGACTGGCTGCCCGGGACCAGCGGCATGGCGGAAGGCTTTTCGTTCAGGGAGCTGATCCTGCCGGTGCTGGTGCTGGTGATCTACGACATGGGCTACGTGGCGCGCATGACGCGCGCCTCCATGGCCGACGTGATGACCACGCCCTATATCCGCACCGCCATCCTCAAGGGGCTGCCCTATGGCCGGGTGATCGTGCGCCACGCCTTGCGCAACGCCCTCATCGCGCCGTTCACGGTGATCATGCTGCAGATCAACTGGCTGCTTTCGGGCGTCATCGTCGTCGAGTTCTTTTTCGCCTACAAGGGCTTCGGCGCGCTGTTGCTGGAGGCGTCGCTCAATCAGGACATCTTCGTCATCGAGGCCTGCGCCATGGTCGCCGTGTTCGTCGCCGTGGCCACCCAGACCATCGCCGATGTGGGGTATGCCTTTCTCGATCCCAAGATCCGGTTCGGCTGAGGGACGCCGGCGATGAACCAGCGCATGCCGTCCGCGCCCGCCCGCGACAGCGCCGTGCGCCGTGCCGTGCGCCGCGTCGCCCTTTTGCGCGAGAGCCCGGTCGCCATGATCGGCGCCGGCATCGTCCTCTTCTGGGTGCTGGTCGCGGTGCTGGCGCCGTTAATCGCGCCGTTCGAGCCCAACGCCACCTTTTATCCCTACGCCAGGCCGGGCGCCGGCCACGCCGGCGGCGGCACCTTCTGGCTGGGTGCCGACATGATCGGGCGCGACATCCTTTCGCGCATCATCTGGGGCGCGCGCACGGTCCTCATCTACGCGCCGCTGGCCACCTTCTCGGCCTATGTCCTGGGAATCCTCATGGGCCTGGCGGCGGGGTACAAGCGCGGCTGGGTGGACGAGGTGCTGTCGCGCCTCGGCGACGTGTTGCTCTCGTTTCCGGTCCTCGTGCTCTACATCATCGTGATCGCCACCGTCGGCGCCTCGGGGGTCAATATCGTCATCGCTATCACGGTTGCCGGCGCCCCGGGCGTGATGCGCATCGTGCGCGGCCTGACCCTCGAGATCGGCAGCCGGGACTTCGTCGCCGCGGCGCGGATTCGTGGCGAGGCGGCGTGGTACATCATGGCCGTGGAGATCCTGCCCAATGCCCGCGGACCCCTGATCGTCGATGCCTGCCTGCGTCTCGGCTACGTGACCATCACCATCGGGGTGCTCGGCTTTCTCGGCCTCGGCCTGCCGCCGCCGGATGCGGACTGGGGAAGCATGATCAACCAGGCGCGCGGGGTTGCCATGGCCTTTCCCCACATGACCGTATTCCCGTGCATCGCCATTTCGTCGCTGGTCCTGGGCTTCAACCTGCTCGCCGACGGGCTGCGCGAAATCTCGCTCCGGGACTAGTACCCTCCTATTATGGTAGAGGGTACTAGACCGTGGCCGACCAAAAAGACCCGCCCCTGCTCGAGATCGACGGCCTCAGCCTGAGCTACGTCACGCGGGCCGGCGAGAACCCGGCCGTGCGCGGCGTCTCCCTCACCGTGCGGGCCGGGGAAGCCGTCGGCCTTGCCGGCGAATCGGGGTGCGGCAAAACGACCCTGGCCCTGGGCATCATGGGGTATCTGGGCCGCGCCGGCAGGCGCGCCGGCGGCACCATCAGGTTCCAGGGTCGGGACATGGGCGCCCTGAGCGCCGAAGAGCTGCGCCGCATCCGCGGCTCGGAAATCGCCATGGTCTACCAGGAGCCCTCGTCCGCCCTCAATCCGAGCCTCACCGTCGGCGCCCAGCTCATGGAGGTGCCGATGATCCACGGGCGGGTCACCGGGCCCGAGGCCCGGGAACGGGCGGTGCGCATGCTCGCCGACGTGCACCTGGCCGACCCGGACCGGATCATGGCCGCGTATCCCCATCAACTTTCCGGCGGTCAGCAGCAGCGGGTGGTGATCTCCATGGCGCTGCTGTCGAAACCGTCGCTTCTTCTGCTGGACGAGCCGACCACGGCGCTCGACGCCACCATCGAGGCGGGCATCGTCGAGCTGATCACGGAGATACGCCGGACATACGGAACGGCGCTGCTCTTCATTTCCCACGACCTGGGACTGATCCGCCAGGTTTGCGACCGCGTCGTGATCATGTACGCCGGCCAGGCGGTGGAAGACGGCAGCGTCGCCCAGGTCTTCGCCGCGCCGCGCCACCCGTACACCCGTGGCCTTTTCGGCTGCATGGCCGTGCCCGCCGCCGGCCGCCCCGCCAGGTCCCTGATCCCCATCCCCGGCCAGCCTCCGCCGCCCCGCCAGAGGCCCAGGGGCTGCACCTTCGCGCCGCGCTGCGGCCACTTCGTCGACGGCCTGTGCGACCGGGCCGAGGTGCCCATGGAGGACGTGGCCGACGCCGGCCCCGGACACCGCGTCCGCTGTCTGCGGTGGCGCGACGTGGGCGCCGACGAACGGGCCCGGCAGCCGGCGCCCCTGGGCACGCCGGGCGAAGAGATCCTGCGCGTGGAGGGGATGGGCAAGGACTACGTCGTCCATGACCGCGCCCTCGGGGCGCTCGTCCCGGGCGCCGGCGGGCGCCGGCTGAGGGCCAACGACGGCCTCACGTTCTCGGCCCGGCGCGGCGAGACCGTGGCCATCGTCGGCGAAACGGGGTGCGGCAAGTCGACCTTCGCCAAGGTGTTGATGGGTCTGGAATCGGCGACCAGTGGCCGGGTGTTCTTCGACGGCGCGGACGTGGGCCGCGTGGCGGTGGACAAGCGCACCCGGCGGCAGCTTCGCGCCCTGCAGATGGTCTTCCAGAACCCCGACGGCACCCTCAATCCGAGCCTCAGCGTCGGCGCCCAGATCGGCCGGGCGGTCAAGACCTTCGGCGTCGAGACGGACAAGGAGGGAATCCGCCGGCGCGTGGAGCGGCTTCTGGACCTGGTCAAGCTGCCAAGGGAAATGGCCGCGTTCAAGCCGCGCCAGCTTTCCGGAGGCGAGAAGCAGCGCGTCGCCATCGCCCGCGCCTTCGCCGGCAACCCGGCGATGGTGGTCGCCGACGAGGCGCTGTCGGCCCTCGATGTCTCGGTCCAGGCGGCGATCCTGGAGCTGTTGACGGACATCCAGCGCACCCGCGGCACGACCCTGCTGTTTGTCAGCCACGATCTCGGCGTCGTGCGCTACATCGCCCACCGGGTGGTCGTCATGTACCTGGGGCGGATCATGGAGCAGGGCACGACGGACGAGGTCTTCGCGCCCCCCTATCACCCCTATACCGAAGCGCTGCTGGGGGCGGTGCCCATCGCCGACAAGGGTGTCGTCCACAGGCGCGTGGTCCTCAAGGGTGCCGTGCCCAGCGCCCTCGACCCGCCGTCCGGATGCCCGTTCCACACCCGGTGTCCGCGCAAGCTGGGCGCCGTCTGCGAGACCGAGACCCCGCCCGAGCGGATCGCCGGCGAGGGCCATGTCATCGCCTGCCACATCCCGCTCGAAGAGCTCTCGGCCGTGGAACCGGTGATCACGGCCGCGCAAAATTAGAAATTAACTGCCGCCATACCTAAATCAACCTCTGAGGGCGAGGCGCGTGCGGTGCATCCGATATCGACATGCGTCTTCCGCTGCCCCGTCCCCGGGGGCCGCCGGGCATTTGGCGAATATCGCGCCCGGGCACAGTCCCCCCGTAGGGGAGGGCCGGCATGGTCACGACCTGGGAAAATTATTTGACGCGCCCGGACGCTGCCCGCGCGCACCGCGATTGTCATCTCCGGTGCCGGCGGACGTTCGAGAACCAGCGCGACTGCATCCGGCGCATATTCGAAACCACACGGCCGAAAGTCGTCGCCTGCCTCGGCGCGGGCGTGCTCAACGATCTTCCGTACCGCGCCTTCGTCGAGTCCGGGGCGACGGTCCACCTGGTGGACTGGTTGCCCGGCGTGGTGGAATCCGGGGTAGCCCATTCCATCATCCGGCACACGGGCGGCGGCCCTCCGCAGTGCGTTTACTGCCTGTGCCCGGAGGCGGACCCCTTGGCCTATTGCAGCAACTACCGAAAATCCCGGACATCCGCCCAGGGGGTTTGTGACCGGTTCGCGCCGGACGCGCGCGAACCGCTGACGTGTCTGGCATTCCACAAGGGAAACTTTCCGTTCATCTACCAACAAGACGTGACCGGCGGGTACGCCAGCGCATTCGGCCGTGGCGTTTGCGGCGAGGTGCGCACCGTGACTTCGTGGCGGCAGGCGTTGCGCAGGGCCGGCGCCCTGGCAAACCGGGTCAAAAGGCAACGCACGACCATGGACATTCCGGACGCCAGCGTCGACCTGGTCACGTCTTCCATGGTGGTCTCGCAGTTCGAGCACGAACCCTACGGCTACTTCTCGAAGCAGGCCGCCGCCGTCCTCGGGCCGCCCTCGCCCGGCGAGGAAAACCGGCTGCGCCCGGCCATGGAAGCGCTTCGCTCGACCCTGCTTGCCAACCAGATCGAGCGTCACTGCGACGAGATCGAACGCATACTGGCCCCCGGCGGGCACTGTTTCATGGCCTTCGAGATGTTCCACGTGGAGGACGGGACGGGCCGCTGGCTTCTGGTCAGGGAGATGCACGGGGCGCTTGGCCGCGATCGCGCGGCGTTTCGATTTCAACTTCGACATACTTCTCCAATCGGACTCGGTGGCCCTGTTCGAAACCCCCGGGGGCCGGTCGGTGGTCCAACGCTTCGTGCTTGAGTCCAGGCCGAAGTAGTCCCACCCCACCGTCAACCCTTCCCGGCGCCCGGCGGGAGCGCGTTTCACCGGGCGGGCGGTTTCTGCTACCCTGCCCGTTCGATTGTCAAACACGGGAAGGGGAAGACCATGCGGATCATCGTCAACGGACAACAGGCCTTCGGAAAGGCCGTCCTCGAGGCATTGCTGGACAAGGGCGAAGAGGTGGTCGCCGTGTTCTCGGCGCCGGACAAGCCCGGCCGTAAGCCCGACCCCCTGAAGGAGTTCGCCCTGGCGCGCAACCTGCCGGTCCATCAGCCGCCGTCCTTCAAGACGCCCGAGGTGCGCGAGCAGATCCAGGCCCTCAACCCCGATCTCGCGGTCATGGCCTTCGTCACCCTGCTGATCCCCGAAGCGGTCCTCGACATCCCCACCCACGGCACGATCCAGTATCACCCGTCGCTGCTGCCCCGCCACCGGGGCCCGAGCTCCATCAACTGGCCGATCATCTTCGGCGAGAGCAAGACCGGCCTCAGTATTTTCTGGCCCGACGACGGGTTGGACACCGGCCCGATCCTGCTGCAGAAGGAGGTGGAGATAACCGGCGATGACACCCTCGGCAGCATCTATTTCGACAAGCTGTTCCCGCTTGGGGTGGCGGCCATGGCGGAAGCCGTCGATCTGGTCCGCGACGGCGGCGCGCCGAGGATTGCCCAGGACGAATCCGGGGCCACCTATGAAAGCTGGTGCCGGAAGGACGACGTCGAGATCGATTGGAAGAAGCCGTTCGCCGACGTCCATAACCTGATCCGCGGCGCCGACCCGCAGCCGGGGGCGTGGACCACCCACGGGGGCACGACGGTGCAATTGTACGACGCGGCGAAGGTGGCCGGTTCCGGCGGCTCCCCCGGCGAGGTGACGGAGGTTGCCGGCGACGGGTTCACGGTCGCCGCCGGGGGCGGAGGGATTGTCGTCAAGCGGGTGCGCGCCGAGGGGGAAGGCAAGATCGCGGCGTCCGAGTTCGCCGCCGCCGCCGGCATCACCAAGGGCACCCGGCTCGGCTGATCAGTCGGCGGGCGGGCCGTCGGCGGGCGGGCCGTCGGCCTCGCCCATGGCGTCGCCTTCGGCGCCGCGTCGCAGGGCCTCCGCCTTGCGCCTGAGGCTGCGGAAGGCGCGTACGCTGAACGGGATGGAGACCAGATAGGCGATCATGGCGGCCGCCATGGTCAGCCACGGCTCGGCCACCAGCATGGCGGCGAACAGGCCGACGAACAACATGGTCGGCAGGACCCAGGTGTGGGGGACCTTGAACTTCTTGAGCGCGAAGGTGGGGATGCGGCTGACCAGCAGGGCCGACACGACGACCAGGAAAACCGCCACCACCTGTGGCCGTCTAAGGATCCCATCGCCGAACTGCAAGGACAGGATTATCGGCAGGATGACCAGCCCCGCCCCCGCCGGCGACGGCACGCCGCTGAAGAAGTTGTAGGCCCAGGGCGGCAATTCGGGCTCGTCCAGGTTGGTGTTGAAGCGGGCCAGCCTGAGGGCGCAGCAGACGCTGAACAACAACACCAGCACCCAGCCCAACCGGCCCAGGTCCTGCATGGTCCACAGGTACAGCATTATCGCCGGCGCCACCCCGAAACAAATGAAGTCCGAGAGCGAGTCCAGCTCGGCTCCGAACTTGCTGGTGCCCTTGAGGATGCGGGCGACGCGTCCGTCCAGTCCGTCGAGGATGGCGGCGACAAGGAGGGACAGCACCGCCTGCTCCCACCGGTCCTGCAGAGCGAACAGGATGGCGGTCATGCCGGCGCACAACGCCAGCAGGGTGAGGATGTTGGGGATCATCCGGTTGAACGGCAGCCCCTTAAGGCGCGGGCGGCGCGGGCGGCGCATGGGGCGGCGCACGGGGCGGCCTCCTAGTGGTAAGAATCCAACATATGGTACCCATAGGATCGCCTATCCCGTTTCCTCGGCAGGAAAGCGTGCGGCGGCGATGCTGTCGCATCGGTAAGCGCGCTTGACGCCCCGAGGAAGCGGGATAGGCGACCCATAGGGCGGCTTTCCGAGCCCGCCGGCGTCGTTGCGCGACGCTTGTGATGCAACGGCATCACCGCGCGTCCCGCGCCTCGCCGGACGAACTCGGAAAGCCGTCCTATGGGCACCATATGTTGGATTCTTACCATTAGCGGACTTCGCCGTCGCGTGCCGGCTCCTGGGCGCGGATATCGGCGATGACGGTTTCCCCGCTCACCGTTTTGTGCCCGAGGGGGACCAGTGGCGCCACGCCGTCCGGCAGGTACACGTCGACGCGGCTGCCAAAGCGTATGAGGCCGAAACGCATGCCGGCGCGCACTTCCTGGCCTTTGGCGAGCTCGCACTGGATGCGCCGGGCGATCAGGCCGGCAATCTGGACGAAGGCGATGTCGTGGCCGTCCGGGGTGGTCAGGCGCACGGCCTGGCGCTCGTTGAACTCGCTGGATTTATCGAGCGAGGCGTTGAAGAACTTTCCCGGCCTGTAGGCCAGGCCGGTGATGACGCCGTCACACGGGACGCGGTTCACATGGACGTCGAAGGCGCTCATGAAGATGGCGATCCGCGTGCGGGGCTGATTCCCCATCCCCAGCTCCGAGGGCGGCGGCGCCTGGTCGATCAGTTGCACGACGCCATCGGCGGGGCTGACGATCAGCCCCTGGCGGGTCGGCGTCACCCGGTCGGGATCGCGGAAGAAATATATGCACCAGGCGGTCAGGAGGGCGCCGATCCACCCCGCCGGCGGGGCAACGTAGGCCAGGCCCACGGAAGCGGCGGCGAAGAGTCCGATGAACGGCCAGCCGGCACGGTTGATCGGTACGAAGACGATTTTCAGCAAGATGCAACCTTTATGCGCCCCTCATCACGATGAGGATAGGCGAACGGTGATGCGACATGCGGGACGGGGCCATTCTACCGTCGGCGGAGGGCGACGTTAAGCCTTGCTTGCGCCTATCCGGTATTTGTGCCCCTCCGCCCGGCGCCGCCGGTTCGGGCGGCCCGGCCGGACTATCCTTTCGAGGGTCTTGCCGGCGGCCGTGCGCAGGCCCCATGATCCTTGGGGACGCGGAGAGGTCGGTTTCGAGGGAGGTTGCATGGCGACGGAGGAAAACGGTCCGGCCCGCCCGGCGGCGGACCTGGTGCAATTCGTCGACGGGCGCCGCCCCGGCATCGGGGTGCGCTCCCTGGCCGTGGACGGCCAGGGCCGTCTGGCGCGCAAGGCGGACGGCACGCGGCTGGAGTTCACCTTCGAATTCCTGGGCTTTTTATTCGCCGTGCGCATGGAATCCAATGACCACAGCGGGCACATGCGATTCCACGCCGATCTGGGGAATCTGCCCTATTCCGCCGAATCGTTGGCCAAGAGGGCCGACGCGCTGGCCATTGTCGCCGCCGCCGGCCGGGCCCTCGGCGGGCGGGTGCAGACGACGCGCGAGCAGCGGATCCTGCTGTTCGAGGAGATGCGATTCGAAGAGCCCCTGACGCCGGTGGTCCTGATGTCGAGCACCGTGCGCCTGCTCCTGGAGGCGCAACCGTTCCTCGAGCTGCTGGCCCAGGTCGTCGAACCGCCCGTGGCGGCCGGTCATGCCAATTTACAGGAAAATTGAATTCATACCAAGGGTCACTGATCATGACCCGACGAGCCGGCTTACCAAGGCTTTCGGCCCTAATACCAAGGGTCACTGATCATGACCCGACGAGCCGGCTTACCAAGGCTTTCGGCCTTAAGCGTGCGCTGTGGCGATGCGGGGCATCGCGAAGCGTGCGCGACGCCGTCCGAAAGCCTTGGTCAGCCG
>JADFHR010000261.1 GCA_022567015.1 Pseudomonadota bacterium | reverse complement strand
CCGACGGGCCGCATACGCGACCGGAACGGCGGCTTACCAAGGCTTTCGGACGGCGTCGCGCACGCTTCGCGATGCCCCGCATCGCCACAGCGCACGCTCCTAGCCGAAAGCCTTGGTAAGCCGTCTCGTCGGGTCATGATCAGTGACCCTTGGTATTAGGGCCGAAAACCTTGGTAAGCCGGCTCGTCGGGTCATGATCGGCGCCCCTTGGTATTACTCGACCACGACCTTGACCTTGCGGCCGGGCACCAGGGGCCGGCCGCCGCCGAGCCCGTTCAGGGTTTCGAACCAGGCCAGGCTGAACTTTCCCAGGGGCATGCGGGCGGCCAGCACCTTGGCGGTATCGCCCGGGTGCACGGTCACCACGTCAAGGCGCAGGGGCCGGATAGACGACGCCTCCTGCGGTGAAAGGCGGCGGAAGCTGTAGGTGGTGCGCTTGAATTCGTTGGTCAGGCGCGCGGTCAGCGAAGGTGGGGTAACGAAGAGGAACCGGTAGATGCGGTCCGGCCTTTCGCGGATGGCCAAAAGGCGCACGTCCCTCGGCCCGGCGCGGGTCTGCAGGCGGTCGCGCCCGGTGGCCGCCTCCATGCCGTTGATGGTAATCCGCTCGACCGCCCTCAACGAAAGGCGGCTGCCCCAATCGCGCACCAGATAGGCGGGCAGACTGCGCACCCGCCGGGCCGCCGGGCCGCGCTTCATGTCGAAGGCGATGGTTGCCCCGCCCGGGCCGCGGGCGACGACCTGGCCCGGGGTATTGAACATGACGAAACCGGGGGGAACCGTGAACCGGATGGCGAGCCGCGGATGGACGAACACGCGCCCCTTGCGAATTCCCTGCTTGGGCGGGTCGCCGAACACCATGCCGTCGATGCGGGCAAGGTAGGCGTCGCGCCCTACCCTGGGCTTGGCCGCCGGTCGCACCTTGGCCAGTTCGATGGCCCGGGCGATGCGCTCGGCGGTGCGCGGGTGGGTCGACATGATGTGGAACCTGTCCGCGGCTTTCCGCTTGCCCGACAGGGCCGCCTCCAGGGCGTCGTGGCCCTGCAGCTTGCGCAAGAAGCTGATCATGGCGCGCGGGTCATAGCCGGCGCGGGTCATGTAGCGCACGCCCAGCATGTCCGCCTCCAGCTCCTGCTCGCGCGAGAACCCCTGCAAATAGGCCTGGGCGCCGAAGGAGGCCAGGCTGCCGAGGCCGGTGGGCACGCCGGCGGCGCTGCCGAGCGCGCCAAGGATGGTCAGGCCCAGGTTGGCGGCCACGGCCTGGCTGTAGCGCTCGGCCGTGTGGCGGGCGACGATGTGGCCGATCTCGTGGGCGAGCACGCCGGCCATTTCCGCCTCGTTGTCGGCCAGGGCCAGCAGCCCGCGGGTGACGTAGACGTATCCGCCGGGGAGCGCAAAGGCGTTGACCTTGGGGTCGTTGAGCACGGTGAAGGTATAGGAAAGGTCCGGCGTCTCCGACGCCCGGGCCAGCAATTGGCCGACATTGCGCACATAGACGTCCAGGTCCCTATCCCCGTACGCGCCGCCGGACTGTTCGAGGATCTTGGGGTGTTCCTCGCGCCCCACCACAACCTCGTCGGCGGGCGACATGAACGTGGTGAAGCTCTGCTTGCCGGTGGCCGGATTGACCGTGCACCCGGCGAGGGCGAGCGCGGGCAGACAGAGGGCAACGGTGCGGATCAGGCGGTTCATGTGCGCCATCCCGTCGACAGGGGCGGATCGATTATGGAACGGCGGGCCGGGCCCGACAAGACGGCCGGTACTTACTTTCACGATTTCACGTACCATACGATCGCGTTTCCCGTTCCCTCGGCAGGAGGGGACGCGCGGGCGATGGGGACCCATCGGCAAGCGTTCCCGACGCCCCGAGGGAGCGGGAAACGCGACCCGAAGGGCGGTCTTGCGAGGCCCCCGGGGGGGACAAGGGGGGTGTCCCCCCGGCTACGTTTTGCGGGGGACGCCCCCGCGGCCCCCGGCGTCGTCGCGCGCCCCTTGTGATGCTCCAGCATCACGGCGCGCCGCGCTCCTAGCCGGAAACCTCGCAAGACCGTCGTATGGTGCGCGAAATCGTGAAAGTAAGTACTAACAGCCATGGCGCATCAGGCGTTCCAGGATGTCATCGACGGCCGCTTCGTCTTCCCACGCGACGGTGATCGTCAACACCTCGATGCCGTCCCGCGCCGCCGGGGGAAGGCGGACCAGGTCCTTGGCCGTGGTCACCAGCAGCGCGTCCAGGGCGCGCGCGTCCTTGCGCAGACTCTCGATCTCTCCCGAGTCATAAGGGTAATGGTCGGGAAAGACGCGCACCTGTTCGACCCGGCAGCCGATGTCGCGAAGGGTGGTGAAGAACCTCTCCGGGTTTCCGATGCCGGCAAAGGCGACGACGGATTTGCCCGCCAGCCGCGCCGCCTCGGGGCCGGGCATGATCCTGGCCCGCAGGATGGGAAGGGCGGTCGGCGCGTCCCCGCCGACGCGCTCCACGATGCCGGCGCCGTCGGCGCCGATCAGCACCAGGGCGTCGGCGCGGGCGAGGCCGGCCTCCACCGGCTCGCGCAAAGGCCCGGCCGGCATGACGCGGCCGTTGCCGAAGCCGTAGGCGCCGTCGACGACCACAAGCGAGACGTCCTTGGCGAGAGACGGGTTCTGGAAGCCATCGTCCATGATGATCGCCCGGGCGCCGCCGGCGATGGCGGCACGGCAGCCCGCGGGCCGGTCGCGGGCGACCCAGGCGGGGGCACAGCGGGCCAGCAACAGCGCCTCGTCGCCCACCTCCCGGACGCCGTGGCGGTCCGGCTCCACCCGCAGCGGCCCGGCCTCCCGCCCGCCATAGCCGCGGGCGAGGAAATGGACCTCCAGGCCCTGGCCGCGGAGCCACTCGCCGACGGCAAGGGCGACCGGCGTCTTTCGCTGTGGCTGGAGCAGGCGGCACTAGCCGCTGTTTGGGCAGGGGAACTTGAGAAGGCGGAAAGGTATGCGACGGACGTGCTCAGCTCAGCCGTTGAAGGCCGACCATCATGGAACTTTGGCAACGCCCTCCATCACGGCAACTTGGTGCTCGGCCATGTGGCCCTGCGAAGGGGTGACGTCGAAGCCGCTGGCAGGTTTCTGATCAGAGCTGGAAAAACACCAGGATCGCCGCAGCTCAACTCATTCGGCCCTAACATGGCACTGGCCTTGGAACTCGCGAAAAAAGGTCAGCTTGAAGTTGTGATCGAGTACATGAAGCAATGCAAGAGCTTTTGGAACGGACCCGAACTGGGCAACTGGCTCAAAGAAGTTGAACAGGGCCTTGTCCCTGACTTTGGGGAACACCTTAATTATTGACTCACCATTCAGCTTGATGACATATCGACTTAGCTCTTTATTGCGACAAATGAGTTACTTGTAATGTTTCGCCGACTGCACGCCATTGTATCACTGCTGTGCCTCGCATTGGTCGCGAGCATATGGGGCTTCGCGGTATTTGTTTCAATCACCCACT
>JADFHR010000070.1 GCA_022567015.1 Pseudomonadota bacterium | reverse complement strand
CGGCTTACCAAGGCTTTCGGACGGCGTCGCGCACGCTTCGCGATGCCCCGCATCGCCACAGCGCACGCTTAGGGCCGAAAACCTTGGTAAGCCGGCTCGTCGGGTCATGATCAGCGCCCCTTGGTATCAGAGGGATGTCGAGCGGCGCATGGCGCTTCAGATTTCCTCGCCTTCCAGCTTGCGGCGAAGGCGCTCGATGCGCGCCCTGGCGCCGGGCAGGTGAGGATGGATCGCCAGCGCGCCTTCGAACACCCGGATGGCCGCCCGCTCCTTGCCGATGGCGAGATAGATGAGCCCCAGTCCCGACAGCGCCCCGAACTGACGGGGCTCGAGGGCCAGGGTGCGCTCGATATCGCCGACCGAGGCCTCGAAGTCGCCCTGGAGATATTCCACCGTGGCCCGCTTGTTCCAGCCTTCGGCGAAATCGGGCGCCATCCTGACCACGGTGTCGAAGGACCTGAACGCGGCCTTGTATTCGCCGACGGCCATGGCCAGGGCGCCCGCCGCCATCTCCGCGTCGACCTTTTTTATGCCGGCGTGGCTCCACAGGCGCCAGATGGTCTGCTCGATGGCGTGCGCTTCGCGGGCGCTGGGCGCGGCCTTGAGGCGGGCGAACAACTGATCCAGGCGGGCATCATCCTGGCCCGCCGCCGCGCCGAAGGGCGACAACAGCAGGACCGCGGTGAAAAGGCCGGCAATAAGCGTGGGCATCGGTTACCATAAGCCCCGCCTGTCCTCTTGCCAAGGCGCCGGCGCGCCCCAGGGGCCCCGTCACCGCCGTCGGGGACCTGTGCAAAAGAAGCTCCTTGGACAATCCTGTTGACAATCGTGATTAACCGCTGTCTTTATTCTGGGTTGTAGATCGAAGCATTCAAAATGCTCCGATCCGAAAGGACAGCGGGCAGCGAAGTTGAACGGGTTCGGACACATTGCCGTTTACTTAGGGACGCGCCGCGAAAGCGCGCCCGGGCGCCGGCGCGCCTTTTCGCTGCCGACCCTCTTGCTGTGCCTCCGCGGGGACCTTCGACTTAGGTGCCCCTGAACGCCTGCCGACGCCCCGTGACCGGCGTCACCGGCTTTCAGGGGAAGCAAAAACGCGATTGTGCGACACCTGAATGAAGGAAGGGTTTGTCCCATGAGCAACAGCAAGGATGCCAACCGGGTCATCATCTTCGATACCACGCTCCGCGACGGCGAGCAGTCGCCGGGCGCCTCCATGAACCTGGACGAGAAGCTGCGCATCGCCCAGGTCCTCGAGGAAATGGGCGTCGACGTCATCGAGGCGGGGTTCCCCATCGCCTCGGACGGCGACTTCGAGGCGGTGCACGAGATCGCCAAGACCGCCAGCGCAGCGGTCGTCTGCGGCCTTGCCCGGGCGACCAGGATGGACATCGAGCGCTGCGCCGAGGCCGTCAGGCCGGCCCGGCGGGGGCGCATCCACACATTCATCGCCACCAGCCCGGTGCACATGAAGTACAAGCTCCAGATGGAGCCCGACGCGGTGCACGAGCAGGTGATCGAAAGCGTATCCTATGCCCGCAGGTTCACCGACGACGTGGAGTGGTCGTGCGAGGACGGCTCGCGCTCGGACCACGATTTCCTCTGCCGCTGCGTGGAAAGCGCCATCGACGCCGGCGCCACCACCATCAACGTTCCCGACACCGTGGGCTACGCCGTGCCCGACGAGTTCACGGCCCTGATCAAAATGCTGTTCGAGCGCGTGCCCAATATCGACAAGGCGGTCCTCTCCGTGCATTGCCACAACGACCTGGGGCTGGCCGTGGCCAACTCGCTGGCCGCGGTGCACGCCGGGGCGCGCCAGGTCGAGTGCACCATCAACGGCCTCGGCGAAAGGGCCGGCAACGCGGCCATGGAGGAGATCGTCATGGCACTGCGCACGCGCAATGACCACATGCCCTATACGACCGCGATCAGGACCGAGAACATCATGCGGGCGTCACGGCTGGTTTCCACCGTCACCGGGTTCACCGTGCAACCCAACAAGGCCATCGTCGGCGCCAACGCCTTCGCCCACGAAGCCGGCATCCATCAGGACGGCATGTTGAAGCACGCCGGCACCTACGAGATCATGACCCCGGAGTCGGTGGGGCTGACGGCGTCCAAGCTGGTCCTGGGCAAGCATTCGGGCAGCCATGCGTTCAGGGAGAAGCTGAAGGAGCTGGGCTACGACCTGGGCGACAACGCCGCCCGCGATGTGTTCAAGCGCTTCAAGGACCTGGCGGACAAGAAAAAGGAGATCTTCGACGAAGACATCGTCGCCCTGGTCGACGACGAGGTGGTGCGCGCCAACGACCGGGTGCGGCTGATTTCGCTGGAGATCCTCTGCGGCACCAAGCACCGGCCGCCGAAGGCCGAGCTGGAACTGGAGATCGACGGCGAGATCAAACACTGCCGGGCCACCGGCGACGGACCGGTGGACGCCGCCTTCAATGGAATCAAGGCGTTGTTCCCCCACGAGGCGCGCCTCCAGCTCTATCAGGTGCACGCGGTGACCCAGGGCACGGACGCCCAGGCCGAGGTCACCGTGCGCCTGGAGGAGAAAGGCAAGACCGTCATCGGCCAGGGCGCGGACACCGACACCATGGTCGCGTCCGTCAAGGCATATGTGAACGCTCTCAACAAGCTTCTGGTGAAGAGAAAGAAATCGGCGCCGGCGGCGCTTTCCGCGTAGTATTTACTAGCCCCTAGGCGGACACATTTTTATAAAGGGGCGCCGGCGCCGGAGAGTGCTCTCCGGCGTCCGCCTGAATCGCATCACGAACGAGTTGTGAGGCCCCATGTTTTCCAGACTGTTCGGCTTTCTGTCGGCCGACATGGCCATCGACCTGGGGACGGCCAACACCCTCGTCTACGTCAAGGGCCGGGGGATCGTTCTCAACGAGCCTTCCGTGGTCGCCACGGTCGAGGTCAAGGGCAAGAAACAGATTCTCGCCGTCGGCAACGAAGCCAAGCAGATGCTTGGCCGCACGCCGGGCAACATCCAGGCCATTCGTCCCTTGCGCGAAGGCGTCATCGCCGATTTCGAGGTCGCCGAGGAGATGATCAAGCACTTCATCCGCAAGGTCCACAACCGGCGCAGCTTCGCCAGCCCGATGATCGTCGTCTGCGTACCGTCGGGCTCCACCGCGGTGGAGCGCCGGGCCATCCAGGAATCCGCCGAAAGCGCCGGCGCCCGCCGGGTGTACCTGATCGAGGAACCCATGGCGGCGGCCATCGGCGCCGGACTGCCGGTGACCGAACCCACCGGCTCCATGGTGGTGGACATCGGCGGCGGGACCACGGAGGTGGCGGTCCTCGCCCTTGGCGGCATCGTCTATTCGCGCTCGGTCCGGGTCGGCGGCGACAAGATGGACGAGGCCATCATCGCCTATATCCGGCGCAACCATAACCTGCTGGTCGGAGAAAGCAGCGCCGAGCGCATCAAGGAGGAAATCGGCTCCGCCTGCCCGCCCGAGGACGGCGACGGGCCAACCATGGAAATCAAGGGCCGGGACCTGATGCAGGGCGTGCCCCGGGAACTGACCATCAGCCAACGCCAGGTCGCGGAAAGCCTGGCCGAGCCGGTCGGCGCCATCATCGAGACGGTCAAGGTGGCGCTCGAACACACGGCGCCGGAGCTGGCGGCCGATATCGTGGACAAGGGCATCGTGCTGACCGGCGGCGGCGCCCTTCTCGGCAACATGGACTACGTGCTCAGGCACGCCACGGGCCTGCCGGTATCCCTTGCCGACGACCCGCTGTCGTGTGTGGTGCTGGGAACCGGGCGCGCCCTCGAGGAGATGAAAAGGCTGAAAAACGTTTTGACGACCATGTATTAGCGCCCCGGCGCATTAAATTAATTTTAACACGCTGACGGTACTGTCCCCTGGGCAGGCTATAGGTGGAATTCCAGGTATTGGGAGTTCAAGCTATTGGGGGGAGGGGCTTGAAAGGACCGTTGCGGCCGGTACATCGCATTGCAGTGCCGATCAAAGGCCTGATCCAGCGCTTCGCGTACGTGGGCCTGGTCGCGGCGGCGTTCGGCCTGATGTTGCTGGGCAAGGCGGACGTGCCCCTGGCGGAACGCATCCGCACCCAGGTGACCGACGCCCTGGCCCCCATCCTCGACGTTCTGTCCCGCCCCGTCGCCACCGTGTCCGACGTGGTGGACCAGGTCCGCGAGTTGGCTTCCCTGCACGAGGAGAACGCCGGGCTGCGCGAGGACAAGGTGCGGCTCCTGCAATGGCAGACGGTGGCGCGCCGGCTGGAGGCCGAGAACAAGGCGCTTCGCGCCCTGCTCAACTTCGTGCCCGGGCCCGAGGCCAGCTACGTGACCGCCCGCGTCATCGGCGACACGGGCGGCGCCTTCGCCCATACTTTGCTGCTCAATGCCGGTTTTCGCGCCGGCGTACGCAAGGGACAGGCGGTGGTCACCGGTGACGGCCTGGTCGGGCGCGTCGCCGGCGTCGGGAACCGCTCGACGCGGGTCATCCTGATCACCGACTTGAACTCCCACATCCCGGTGCTGGTGGAACGGACCCGCACGCGCGCCATCCTGGCCGGGGACAACTCGGAAGTGTTGCGCCTGATCCGCCTGCCCCCGGGAGCGGAAGTCTCCCCGGGCGACCGCGTCGTGACCTCGGGCCATGGCGACGCCTTCCCGCCCGGTCTGCCGGTCGGCGTCGTGGCCTCGGTCAGCGACGCCGGCATCGGGGTCCAGCCTTTCGTCGAGCGCAGCCGGCTCGAATATGTCCGCGTCGTCGATTTCGGTCTCAGGGGTATCCTGCAACCGCTCTTTCCGGGTATCCCGGCCGACGGGCCGTAGGAGCATTTGAGGCCATGAAGCCGTCGCTGTGGCATCGGCTGGATGGGCTGGCGCGCCGGCTGACGCCCTTCGCCCTGACCCTGGTCCTGGTGGTGGTCAGCGTGGTGCCCCTGCACATCCCCGGTTTTGCGCGCGTCGCCCCGTTGCTGCCCCTGATCGCGGTCTATCATTGGGCCATCTACCGGCCCCGGCTGTTGCCCGCCTTCGCCGTTTTCGTGATCGGCGTGTTGCAGGACACCCTCACCGGGACTCCCATCGGGGTCAACGCGCTGGTTTTCATCGGCGTGTACGGGGTCGTGCTTTCCCAGCGCCGTTTCTTCGCCGGCAAGTCCTTCGCCGTCGTGTGGCTGGGTTTCGCCGTGGTCGCGGCGGGGGCGGCGCTGTCGAGCTGGATCCTGGTCTCGGTCTACAACCTGACCCTTGTCGCGCCCCGCGCGGTGCTGTTTCAATACCTGATGACACTCGGGGTGTTCCCGCTTCTGGCGTGGGTTTTCCTGCGCTGGCAACGGGCTTTCCTGGAGTCCGAATGACATGCACAGCGACAGCGACCGGCAAAAGGTTTTCAGCCGGCGGGTGGCGATGCTGGCGGGGGGCAAGTTGGTGCTTCTTTCCGCCCTGGTCGGGCGCATGTACTACCTGCAGGTCATCGAGTCCGCGCGCTATGCCACCCTGGCCGAAGAGAACCGCATCAACCTGAGGCTCCTGGCGCCGCCGCGCGGGCGCATCGTCGACCGTTTCGGCGTGCCGTTGGCGGTCAACCAGCAGAACTACCGGGTGGTGCTGATCTCGGAAGCCGCCCACGACGTCGAGGAGACGTTGCGGCTGCTCGGTGCCATCATCCCCATCGGCGACGGGGATAAGCGCCGGATTCTGCGCGACGTCCGGCGCCGGCGCGGTTTCGTGCCGGTGACCGTGCGCGAGAATCTCAATTGGGAGGAGGTGGCGCGGATCGAGGTCAACACGCCCGACCTGCCCGGCGTGATGATCGACGTCGGCCAGAGCCGCCACTACCCCCACGGCGAAGCCACCGCCCATGTGCTGGGCTACGTGGCCGCCGTCTCCGAGGCCGAGTTGGGCGGCGATCCCCTGTTGGAGCTTCCCGGTTTCCGCATCGGCAAGGCGGGCATCGAGAAGGTCTACGATCTGGCGCTCAGGGGCACCGGCGGCAGCTCCCAGGTCGAGGTCAACGCGCTCGGCCGGGTGATCCGCGAAATGCGCCGCCGGGAAGGCCAGCCCGGGGCCGAGGTGACCCTGACCATCGATCTGGAACTGCAGAAGATGGTGGCCCGCCGCCTGGCCGGCGAAAGCGCCTCCGCCGTCGTCATGGACGTGCACACGGGCGACGTCCTGGCCATGGCCTCGACGCCCAGCTTCGATCCCAACGCCTTCAACAAGGGCCTGAGCACCGAGGCGTGGCGGGAGCTCGTCTCCAACCCCATGGCGCCGCTGACCAACAAGGCCATCCGCGGCCAGTACGCGCCCGGCTCCACCTTCAAGATCGTGGTCGCCCTGGCGGCGCTGGACAAGGGCGCCATCACGCCCGAGACCACCTTCTTCTGTCCCGGATTCCTCAAGCTGGGCAACGCCACGTTCCACTGCTGGAAAAGGGGCGGCCACGGGACCGTCGACCTGGCCAAGGGCATCACCCAGTCGTGCGACGTCTATTTCTACGAAACGGCGCGGCGCACCGGCATCAACCGCATCGCCGCCATGGCCCGGCGCTTCGGGTTCGGGCGTAGGCTGGGGCTGGACCTGCCCGGCGAACAGCCGGGCCTGGTGCCGACCAGCGACTGGAAGCTCGCCACCATGGACGTGCCGTGGCAGAAGGGCGAGACCCTGATCATCGGGATCGGCCAGGGGTATCTCCTGGCCACACCGCTGCAGCTGGCGGTGATGACGGCGCGCCTGGTCAACGGCGGCTTCGCGGTGACGCCCCATCTGACCCGGGACATGGCGGCGGCGGACGGGACCACGCCGCGCCCCCGCCCCGCAAGCCTGGGCGTGGCGGCTCCATACCTGAAGACGGTCCGCGAGGCGACGACGGCGGTGGTCAACAGCCTCCGGGGGACGGCGTACAAGGCCCGCATCGCCGAGGCCGGCTTCGAGATGGGGGGCAAGACCGGCACCGTCCAGGTGCGGCGCATCACCAAGGCCGAGCGCGACGCGGGCGTGCGCAAGAACAAGGACCTGCCGTGGAAGGACAGGGACCACGCGGTCTTCGTCGGCTATGCGCCGGTGCACGCGCCCCGGTACGCGGTGGCCGTGCTGGTCGAACACGGCGGCGGCGGCTCCACGGTGGCGGCGCCCATCGCCCGCGATATCCTGCTCAAGGCCCAGCGCCGGGACGCGGCGCGCCCGCCGGAGGCCCAGCGCCTGACCGCGGTCCCCGGCGCCCTGGCCGGACGGGGGTGATGCGGTGATCACCGTCAACGCGCTCAACCGGCCGGTGTACACCTTGCGGCAGAAGCTGTGGCAGATCCACTGGCTGTTCGTGCTCCTGCTCGTCGCCGTCGCCGGCATCGGCTTCGCCATGCTCTATTCCGCCGCCGGCCGCTCGGCCGGCACCGGCAGCTTCGATCCCTGGGCGTCGCGCCAGATGGTGCGTTTCGGCGTAGCCATGGTGATCATGGTGGCGGTGGCGCTGACCAACATCCGCCTGTGGCTGCGCTATGCCTACGTCATCTATCTGGTCATGCTCGTTCTTCTGGCGGCGGTCGAGTTCGGGGGCACGGCGGGCATGGGGGCGCAGCGCTGGATCAACCTCGGCTTCGCCAACCTGCAGCCGTCCGAGCTGATGAAGATCGCCCTGGTCCTGGCCCTGGCGCGCTATTTCCATGGCGGCAGCGCCGACGACGTGCGCCGGCCGCTCTTCGTCGTGCCGCCGCTGCTCATGGTGGCGGCGCCCTCGGCCCTGGTGCTGCGCCAGCCCGACCTGGGCACGGCGCTGATGCTGATCATCGCCGGCGGCGCCATCTTCTTCGCCGCCGGGGTGAGGATGTGGAAGTTCGCCGTGGTCGGCGCGGCGGCCATCGGCTCGGTGCCGGTGGCGTGGCAGTTCCTCCGGGAATACCAGAGGACCCGCGTGCTCAGTTTCCTCGATCCGGAAAGCGACCCGCTGGGCGCCGGCTACCACATCATCCAGTCGAAGATCGCGCTCGGTTCGGGCGGCATGTTCGGCAGGGGGTTTTTGCAGGGCAGCCAGAGCCACCTCAACTTCCTGCCGGAGAAGCAGACCGACTTCATCTTCACCCTGCTCGCCGAGGAGTGGGGCCTGGCCGGCGGCCTCACCCTGCTCGGCCTCTACGTCCTGTTGCTGGCCTACGGCTTCGCCATAAGCCTGCGCTCGCGCAACCACTTCGGGCGCCTGGTCGGCATGGGGGTGACGACGACGTTCTTCCTTTACGTCTTCATCAACATCGCCATGGTCATGGGCCTCATCCCGGTGGTCGGCGTGCCCCTGCCGCTGATCTCGTACGGCGGCACCGCCATGCTGACCCTGCTCTTCGGCTTCGGCCTGCTGCTCGGCGTCTACGTGCACCGGGACATGGTCATCGGGCGGCGCGGCGCCGAGGAGGAGATCTGAGGGAGTGCGGCTCCGGGGCGCGGGGGGCGGCACACGGTAGCGGCGGCGAAGGCGGCGCGGCAGCGGAAGCGGCGCGGCCCTTGCAAGCGGCCCCAAGGTCGCCTATGAACGTCACCACGAAGACGCTGGCCCCGACGCTGGCCGGCACCCCTTAAGGGCGCATAGCTCAGTTGGTAGAGCAGCTGACTCTTAATCAGCGGGTCCGGGGTTCGAATCCCCGTGCGCCCCCCATACTTTCAAGGACTTAGGGATTTTTCGCTAAGCCCTTTTTCTTTGCGGGTGCCACAAGGATACGGCGCGACAACCTCGGATCGGCTCCATGGTCTCGTAGCGGACGCCCAATCCCCTCTCCGGGATGGGTCAATGTTTGTCTTTGGGGGGTATACGAAGCCGCGGCGTAAATACGGGTGCCCCGTAGGTATCCTGTTGACGGTAGTACGGGAAACCCGTATGTTCGGGGCCGATGAGATTTGAATGGGACCCGGCCAAGGCCAAGGCCAACCTCGGGAAGCACGACGTTGCGTTCGAGGGTGCCGTTCGCGTCTTTTTGGACCCGAACCGACTCGAGATGGAAGACGACAGGGAGGACTATGACGAAAGGCGCTGGTACACCATTGGAATGGTTGAAGGCGTTGTCCTTGCCGTAGTGTACACGGAGGGGGATGACGCATGCCGGATCATCTCGGCAAGAAAGGCGACAAGACAGGAGCGAAAGAAATATGTCTCGGGTGAAATTTGATTTGAAACATCTCCCGGAAGATCCGACCGATTGGGACAAAGTTCGTTCCAAGTCGGATCGGGAGGTCACGAAAGCGGCGCGCACGGATGCGGACGCGAGGCCGCTGACGGCGGCCCAGATCAAGCGGTTGATTCCCCCGCCGGACGTCAAGGCGCTTCGGCAAAAGCTTGGCATGACGCAAGGCGCGTTCTCCAATGCCTTCAAGATCGGAATCAGCACCGTCAGGGACTGGGAGCAAAAGCGCTTTCGGCCGGAAATGCCGGCCCGGGTGTACCTTGCCGTAATCGACCACAGCCCCGATGCCGTGAGAAAAGCCTTGCAGGCCAAGATGTCCAAAAGGACTTCGCCGGGCGGCCGGGCAAACGCGCGCACCCGTCCCCGGCAAAAAAAGGTTTCGAAGTCTTGAGACGGACACGCGGCGTCCGCTTAATCATTGAAACATCAAACCTTCGGATTACGGGCACACCTTACTTAATTGATGAAAATCGGGAATTGAGATATTTAGTGGAACCAATTAAGTAAGGTTGTCTAATTGCGCGTGAAGGCTCTCTCCGAGTTTTGTTTGTCTTGACCGGGTTCATGGTTGTCTCCGAGGTCGGCGCGGTGTGTGTTTGGCCGCCTCATAATGGTGTCGGATTACGGTGAGCGCCTCAGTGTCCCAGCTACGCCGTCACGGATATTTAAACGATATCCGCGCGGCAACAATACTTGCGAGATCGCTCGCCATGCTCGTACCCAGTCTGGACGCGCACCCCGTCTTGGGGAACTCGCGTATCCTCTTTCGTCCTTTATCCCCTTGCGTTCATGCCGTTCCGGCGTTCCAACGGAAGGCGGCGCCATCGCTGAGCATACGGTGTAGGATCACCGCGATCTTGCGCGCCAGCGCCACCCGGGCCTTCTTGCCACCGACCCTTTCGGCCAGTTTATGAGCCCAGACCTTCAACGGGGGCCAACCCTTGACCCGCACCATCAGGCTGTTGGCCGCTTCGTAGAGCAGGGCGCGGGCCAGGGAATCGCCGGCTTTGGATATCCGGCCCGTCCACGCGACCTCGCCCGATTGATGCCCCCGTGGCGTCAGCCCGAGATAGGCCCCGACCGACGATGACTTGGCGAAACGGGCCGGGCCGTCCATGGCGCTGACGAAGGCCAGCGCAGTCAAAGGCCCAACCCCGGGCATGGTTTGCAGGGTCCGGCAGCGTTCATCGGCTTCTGCCAGACGCTTGGCCTCGGCCTCCAATTTATCCTGGGCCAGTAGCAGCGAACGCCGCGCCATGAGCAACTGGTCAAGGGGAACCCTCAACGCCGGAACCTGGTCGAGCAATCGGCAGACCCGCTCCTCGAACCGACCCCGCGCCACCGCACCGACCTTGAGCCCGAAGGTGCGCAACAACGCCCGCATCTGGTTCTCGAAATCACGGCGCGCCTTGGCGATCTGCCGGCGCGCCAGCAAATGGGCGCGGATCACATGGGCGTCCGTCGATTTGACATAAACCTCCCGGTACCAACCGGTGCGCGCCAGCTGCGCCAATCCCTCGGCGTCGTTGGCGTCCGTCTTGTTGACCCGGCACTTAAGCACCCCCTTGGCGTGACGGGCACAGATGCAAACAATCGGAACCGAAGCCGCCTCTAAACCGCGATACAGATGAATGCCACACGAACCCGATTCCAAAACCGCGCGGACAAGATAAGGCGCATGCCGCGAAAGCGCCGCCGCAACCGCCGCCGGTTCGTTCAAAACATCCCCACGCCACACAACAACGCCAGCGCCGTCGCTAACGCAAACCGAAACCGCTTTCAGGGATACATCAAGTCCAGCATAATGTTCCATGGTCACTCTCCTTCTAAGGTTTAATGAGGCTGAGCCTTCAGACCTCGTAGCTTAAACCCGGAGAGTGACCACCGTAGCGCAATTACACCATGTCCCCTTAATCGCTGCCTCATTTGCACGTTTCGGGCTCGAATAACGTATAACGTGGCATCGGTAAGCTCCCAGCATTGACGTTGATCCTCGCCTTGATCGTGGCCGCCTCCCCAGCCTCCGCGAAATGCTGTTCCTGGCAGAGTGATTGCAGCAACGGCGGGGGCTGTTCGGCAAGTAAGGTCTCTGCCGCGCGCATTACACCCTCCCGGTTAAGGGGAAGCGACGGGTGCTGCCTCGAAAAGGTCTATTGTAGCGTCTTGGATTTTCGCATTGCCGCGACCAGACACATCAACATCAAGGTTCGGGAGATCAGAGAGAATGCTATGAATTTCGGCTCTCGAACACGGCCAATCGTCATCCCCATCGTGCGAGACGGTTTCTTGCACGGTTCGCGCGTCCTCTCGATACAATTCTTTCCGGATGCGCTCTAACGTTGCATCCCAGTCAAAATTCGCAACCTTTAGAGCCCGTTCTCTCTCGACAAGTGCGCCTACGACCTTTTTCGCTATCTCGTCCTGAGTATCGGTGTCTGGGACTGGAATGAGCGTCTTTTCTACGTCCTCATCAAGTATGGCAGGATAACTGGAACCGGTGCTCCACTTTCTAAACTGTTCCAGGGTGCTGGGCTGCCGAAGGGCAAATTGCAAATAGTATGGATTGGTCTCCTGCTTGGCCCTAACTATCGAAAATGCGGTAGAAGCAATTTGGTTATGTAGTCCCACTGGAATAACGGCAATCGCTCCGCGCGTTGGTCGGCAAGTAGAAATTATAATATCAAAGGCCCTAACGACCTTCCTTGCCCGAGATGGCGCTTCCGCGCCGGTAAGGTCTTGAGGGTTGGCGATAAGTCCGCTTGCGACATCAATGCTAGAAATATCAATATATTGAAAAACTTGATCGGGACGTTTGGTCGGGTCTCTCTTGTCTTTTATAATCTCAGCAGTGGAATCAACACGGCAGATTAGTTCTTCGCGAAATTTCCTTATTTGTTCGGGTGGCAGATGGAAATCAATATCCCACCTTCCAGCTTCCTCTAACGACTTTCGAGTCTTTACCAACGTTTTCATTTCCAGCCAGCCTGTTCGTGGAATGCAGAAATTGCTTCGGTCACTTCAGAACCTGCTTTTGGCTTGCCGGTCGCCTCATAGCCAAGGTTCTCCACCTCGCACAGAAACACTGGCTCCTCATCATTTGCGATTTCTCCCTCTTTCAATTTCTCAAAGATGCACAAGCAGGTCTTTATCATTGCGCCGTATGGTGTGAACGCCTCCTCTGGAATGAAGAATATGCCTCTCGTTTTGGCAACCCCAAGTAACCACTTGCGGACGAACGCAGGGTTCTTTCCCTTCATGATGTGCTCTGGCAACACGATAGCTACGCGCCCACCAGGTTTGAGAAACTGGAGACTTCTTTCAAGCCCGAGAACTTCGAGTGGCAGTGATTTTTTCTGATGACCAAGCTCAAAGCGCCCAAGCATTTTCATAACTTCTTGGCCCATGATGCTGCCGAATGGCGGATTCGTTAGGACCACGTCGAAAACAGCCGGTTGAAACTCACACTGGCCTCGGGCCTGTCGAAGGGGTTGAGCCAATCGAGAAGGTTTACGTCGCGGTTGTCTTCGCCCTGAAGCCAGGCGGCCCCAAGGAAAATGCGTGGCTGCGTCTTCACATCGATGAGGTGACCCAATTCCACGTCCATGCCCCAGTTGTCATACTCCGCATTCTGATCGCCGTAAGTACCGCCGATGGGTGCGAAGAGGCTGCCCACTTGATCCGCCTCCCCGAACTGATACGCAAGATACGCATCGTAGTCGAAGTTGCCTGCATCCCCATACAGCCGCAGCCCGATCGTATGAAAGTTCGTTTTCTCATAATCGTCAAGCCCAAAGACGAACTCGACCGCCTCCGCGACAGGTGTACCCAGCGTGTCGTTCACGCTGCGCGCGTCACGCACCCAGAACCAATACGCGTCCACACTGAGATGCTCCATCGC
>JADFHR010000260.1 GCA_022567015.1 Pseudomonadota bacterium | reverse complement strand
CCTCCAGGGCGTCGTGGTCCTGCAGCTTGCGCAAGAAGCTGATCATGGCGCGCGGGTCATAGCCGGCGCGGGTCATGTAGCGCACGCCCAGCATGTCCGCCTCCAGCTCCTGCTCGCGCGAGAACCCTTGCAGATAGGCCTGGGCGCCGAAGGAGGCCAGGCTGCCGAGGCCGGTGGGCACGCCGGCCGCGTTGCCGAGCGCGCCAAGGATGGACATGCCCAGGTTGGCGACCATGGCCTGGCTGTAGCGCTCGGCCGTGTGGCGGGCGACGACGTGGCCGATCTCGTGGGCGAGCACGCCGGCCATTTCCGCCTCGTTGTCGGCCAGCGCCAGCAGCCCGCGGGTGACGTAGACGTATCCGCCGGGGAGCGCAAAGGCGTTGACCTTGGGGTCGTTGAGCACGGTGAAGGTATAGGAAACGTCCGGCGTCTCCGACACCCGGGCCAGCAACTGGCCGACATTGCGCACATAGGCTTCCAGGTCCCTGTCCCCGTACGCGCCGCCGGACTGTTCGAGGATCTTGGGGTGTTCCTCGCGCCCCACCGCCTTCTCGTCGGCGGGCGACATGAACGAGGTGAAGCTCTGCTTGCCGGTGGCCGGATTGACCGTGCACCCGGCGAGGGCGAGCAGGGGCAGAGAGAGGGCAACGGTGCGGATCAAGCGGTTCATGGGCGCGATCCCGTCGACAGGGGCGGATCGATTATGGAACGGCGGGCCGGGTCCGGCAAGACGGCAAGCCGACTTTACCCTTGACGCTCACTCGGCCAGCGCCTCGATCTGCCCGGGGTGGGTGGCCTCGATCAGGGGACCGTTGAATTTCCTGATCCATCCCCGCACCCGGAGCCGCCGGCCCTCGAGCGCCAGCGGGTCGACTCCCGCCCGGCGGAACAGCCTTTGCGCCTTGGAGGCCACGGTGACGGTGAAATCGGTCCGCCAGTCGGGGCCGAAGTTGAGGTAGACGCGGCCCTTGACCCGGGCCGCGGCGACCACCGTGCCCTCGACGATCTGGAAGGTTCCGATATGGCGCGCCGCGCTCGCCGGGGTGCGGACGGCGTAGAACGGGTGCCCCCAGATGCCCCGGCCGGCGGCGCGCGCCTGGCGCTCCAGGGCCAGCATCTCCGGGATCAGGGCCCGGTTGTCGGCGAAGCTGTACACCCGGGCGAGCCCTAAGCGCAGCATCTCGCCCTGGATCCAGGCGCCGTCGGCTGCGTGCAGGTGGGCGAGCAGGCGCCCGTGGCGGTCCATGCGCCGGCCGCCGAACGACAGGGTCACCCGGCGGCCCAGCACCAGTCTCTCCAGCGCCCGCTTGGCTTCCCAGGCCAGCGGCCAGGCGGGAAAGCCGGGCCGGCCAAGGGGCAACTTGGGCGCCTGGATGCCGACCAGACGCACCTCCGTCGCCGTCCCGATGGCGCGGTCCAGCACCACGGTATCCCCGTCCACCACCCGGGCGACGCCGGCGCTTTCCCCCGCCTCCAGGCCGGCGGCGGCCGGCGCCGCGGCCGCCGGGCCGGCGGACAGCAAAAAAAGCAGGAGCGAACGGACGATGGCGCGCATGGCGCCTTCACCATGGCGAAGCGGCCGGCCGCCGTCCAGATGTCGGCCTGGGGATTTTTCGCCGCGCCTCGCCTATAATCACCCGGCGGCGAAACCTTCTGGACCGGCCAATGGACGCACACAGCGAGCGATACGACCTTTTCCCCCAGATCAAGGCGTTCGACCACGGCATGCTGGCGCTCGACCCTCGTCACGAGATGTACTGGGAGCAGTCGGGCAACCCGGACGGCGAGCCGGTGGTGTTCCTGCACGGCGGCCCCGGCGCCGGGGCGGGGATGGTGCACCGGCGGTTCTTCGACCCGCGCCACTACCGCATCATCATCTTCGACCAGCGCGGCGCCGGTCGTTCAAGACCCTTCGCCGAGCTGCGCGACAACACGACCGGGCACCTGATCGAGGATATCGACACCCTGCGCCGCCACCTGGGCGTCGAACGCTGGCTGGTCTTCGGCGGCTCGTGGGGCGCCACCCTGGCCCTGGCCTATGGCATCCAATGGCCCGAGCACTGCACGGGGTTCGTGCTGCGCGGGGTCTTCCTGTGCCGCAAGAGCGAGCGCAAGTGGTTCCTGTACGGAATGCGCACCGTCTTCCCCGAGGCGTGGCGGGAATTTTCCGGGTTCCTGCCGGAGGACGAACGGGGCGACCTTCTGGACGCCTACCACCGCCGCCTCACCGATCCCGACCCGGCGGTGCACATGCCGGCGGCGCGGGCATGGAGCCGCTACGAGAACACCTGCTCCACCCTGCTGCCCAAGGCCGAGGGCGCCGTCGGGGGCGGTGTCGACCGGGCGGCCCTGAGCCTGGCCCGCATCGAGGCCCACTACTTCAGGCACGACATGTTCGTCGACGAAGACTTCCTGCTCGACAATGTGGGGGGGTTGAGGAAAATCCCCGCGGTCATCGTCCAGGGGCGCTACGACATCGTCTGCCCCGCCGTCACCGCCGACGAGCTGGCCCGCGCCTGGCCCGAGGCCGAGTACGTCATCGTCTCCGACGCCGGCCATTCGGCCATGGAGCCCGGCATCCGCTCGGCCCTGGTCGGGGCCACGGAAAAATTCAAGACGCTGCACTAGCGGCCTGGGTTCCAAGGGCCGGCGGCCCTTGGTGGGGATCAAAAGGGGCAACGCCCCTTTGACATCATCGGTTCGCTTTACACCAACTGGGAATTGACCCGACGAAGGGCAAAGCCAAGGGCGGGAACGGCGGCAAATCCCTTGCAACGTACCGTCCTTCCCGTACGATGCTGCCGGCCAAACGTTTTTCAGGGGAAAACCGTGCCGAGGGGAGGTTTCATAGGGGTTGCCGCGGCGGCCGCGGCGGGGGTGTTTCTCGCCTCGGGCGCGGCCCGTGCGGAGGATCCGGATTTCCTGTCGGTGGCCGTGGGCTATTTCGACTGGAACCGCACCAAGAACACCGCCATCGAGTTCCGCGGCGAGTACCGCTCGGATGCGAAGTTCTGGATCTTCAAGCCCTTCGGCGGGCTGATGGCGACCACGGACGGCGGCTTTTACGGCTTTGCCGGCGTCCTGGTGGACGTATATTTCGGCAACCGCTTCGTGGTGACGCCGAGCTTCGCGCCCGGATACTACGAGGAAGGAAACGGGCTCGACCTCGGCCATGCGGTGGAATTCCGCTCGCAGATCGAGTTCGCCTACCGGTTCGACGACCGCTCGCGGCTGGGCGTGGCCGTTTCCCACTTGTCCAACGCCGGCCTCGGCGATTCCAACCCGGGCACCGAATCGGCCATGGTGTACTACTCCATCCCCTTCGACACCCTGTTCGGCCGGTAACCGCGAGACCCGGTGCCCCGGCGCCCGTTGATGCGCCGCCGCCCGGGTGATGTCTGCTTATATGAGGCGTTTGCTGTCAAGGTGGTTTTAATTCGTATCGCATGACGGTCTCTTCCCTCGGTTACGTCTTTGAGCTTTGGGCGG
>JADFHR010000069.1 GCA_022567015.1 Pseudomonadota bacterium | reverse complement strand
CCGAGTGTTTCTGCCTCATCGTGTTCGGCGTCGGCCTGGGCGCGCACATCGAACCCTTGGTCGAGCGGACGAAATGCCGGGTGTTGTTCCTGATCGAGCCCAATCTGGAATTCCTCTACCACTCCCTGTTCGTCACCGACTGGGAGGCGCTTTTCGAGCGATTCGATGAAGAGGATATGCACCTCTTCTTTGAAGTGGATAAAAATTACAAGAGGGTGGCCTTCAACATACGAAGCCAGACCCGCGCCCTGTTGCCCAGTTTGTTCGACGGCACCATCATTTACACCCATTACCATAACGCGACCATGGAGAGAGCCAAGGAGGAGAGCGCCAAGGAAGCGCGGCTGGTCTTCGCGGGACTGGGATTCGTCGAAGACGAGATCATGATGATCCGCAATTCGTATCACAACCTCAAGGACTACGAATCCCATCATTTCAAGCGGGAAAACACGCCCACGCGGACGCCGGCGTTCGTCGTCGGGTCCGGTCCGTCCCTCGACGAAGCCATCGACACGATACGGGAAAATCAGGACAAGGCCCTCATCATTTCATGCGGTACCGGCCTCGGGGCGTTGTTGGCCAACGGCATCACGCCGGATTTCCAGATCGAAATGGAAAACGTGGAAGCCGTGTACGATCTTCTGAGCGAGACCGCGAAGACCCACGATTTCGGCAGGATTTGCCTGGTGGCGACCCCGACCATATACCCCGGCACCAGGGACCTTTTCGAGAAAACGCTGTTTTTCTTCCGCCCCGGGCTGTGCACCTGGGAAATGTTCTCTTTGGGGGACGACACCGGCCTCAACGACGTCGGGCCGACCGTATCCAACTGCGGGCTGTCGTTCGCCCAGGAGTTGGGTTCGCGCGAGATCTATTTCTTCGGAATGGATTTCGGGACCAAGAACCCCGAGGTCCATCATGCCAAGGACTCCACATACATGCAGGACAAGGGGCTCGAGTACGACGGCGTGCTCGACGATCCCTATCCCGGAAACTTCGGCGGCACGGTGTACACGGACCACACGATGAAATGGGCCCGGGGCGTCGTCGAGGACTCGATGCGCAGAAACAGCCAAGGTCGGACATACTACAACTGCAGCGACGGCGTGCGCATGGAAGGGGCCATTCCCAAGGTCGCCAAGGCTGTCTCTCTGAACGGCACCGTCGACAAAGCCAAAGAGATTGACGATATCCTGAACAAGTTCCCCCGCTATACGCGCGCCGACTTCGACCGCGCGTGGACGGATGAGGATTATGGCGCCGCCGTCGAGAAGCTTTGCGCCGAGCTCATTGAATTGTGCGACCTGAAGGACGAGGAATTTCCGGGACGATATTTTCTCAAACTATCCAAGGCCCTGATAAAGCACGGAAAAATTGGCGCGGAGATCATGATGCTCCGGGGAAGCGTGCTCATGCTGATCATTTCCGGGTGGTTTTATATCGCCAGGGTCACGGATCCCGAGAAGGTTCCGGTGATGGAAGACATCGTCAGGACCGAGATCGTGAGCACCATCAAGGAGATGGAAAAACGCGTGGTTGACTTCCTGCGCCAACTTTGACCGTGCGGCGCGGCCGGTGCGCCGGGCGGGCGGAATATCCCCCCGCCACGGGCGCCGGGGGTCCCCGTGGGCGGGGGCTGGGTTCGGCGGAGCGGAGTTTCTAAGGTGTGTGTGGCCAATATTGAGGTGCCTTCCATGGAAAGCGGTACGGAATACTCTGAGAGTCTCAAAAGGGCATCCGGTTTCCTTTTCAGCGACGATCTGGAAAAGGCGATCGACGAAACCAACAAGGCTCTTGCCGCCGAGCCCGAAAATCCCGAGGCGATTTGCATGCTTGGCCTCGTCGCCTACCAGATGGACGATGCCGGGCGGGCGCTGACCCTGATCGAGCGCGCCCACAAGCTGGACCCGGACTGCCGCGATTACGCCGACGCCCTGGCCGTCATCTACACCCGGGTGGGGAAGCTGTCGGAGGGGCTTTACTACGCCAAGCTCGCCACCGCCCTGCAGCCGAACGAGGATTTGACCGTCCTCATTCCGTGGGAGTTCCGGGACTACATGGCGGTGCTGCAGAATCCCGGGCTTTCGCCCCGCTTCATCAACGGCTTGGTGATGTTCCACAAACGCGACTACAAGAAAGCGGTCGAATATTGCGAGAAGGAACTGAGGATCGACGAAAAGAACGGCGCCTGCCAACTGCTACATGGGCGCGCGTTGGCGGCGTGCGGCGAATACGGGCAGGCTTTGGCTGCGTTCCAGGCCGCGGTCGACTTGGATCCCAGTGACGGCGAGGCGCACGAAAATGCCGGCCACGCCCTGATTCACCTGGGCCGGTTCGACGACGGACGCGCCTGCCATGAACGGGCGGTGTCCCTGGCCCCCGGGGACGTGGATCTTCACGCGCGGACCACCGCCGCACTGGCGTACTTCCCCGAGGCGCAATGGCGCGCCTTTCCGCAAGAGGCCAAGGCGCTGGGCGAAAAGATCCTGGCCAAGGCGGACAGGGTCGATCTCTCCGGCAGGCAGGCCTTCTCCGGAGGAAGACGGATCCGCATCGGATACCTTTCGGACGCTTTTTGCGACGATCCGCGCCTTCCCTTCATCGAGGCCGTGCTCAAGTCCCACGACAAGGGCCGGTTCGAGGTCTACTGCTATCATTTGACCGTTTTCGAGGACCTCTACACCACCGGGCTCAAGGGCTACGCCAGCCAATGGCAGCACTTCCAGGACGTCGACGACGACACGGCGGCGCGCATCATGGCCGGCGACGACCTGGACATCGTTATCGATCTGTGCGGCTACGATAACGATCAGCGTCTCGCCGTTCTGGCGCGCAAGCCGGCCCCGGTGCAGGTCAGCTGGTTATCCTGGCCCCATGCGTCCCGGCTCGGGGTGATCGACTACGTGATCTGCGATCCGGTCACCCGCGATGCCGACGACGCCCATGCCGCCGGCGAGACGTGCATGGAGCTGGAATACGGCCTGGTCGCGTTCGAGGCGAAAACCATTGCCCTGGATGGCGGCCGGCCGAGAAGTTCACCGGCGAAGAAGAACGGGTTCGTCACCTTCGGCGGCGTGTGCGATCTGGCCAGGCTCAATCCTTCGGTGGCCGGGCTTTGGGCCAAGGTGCTGTGCGCGGTTCCCGAATCGCGCCTTTTGCTTGGCGGCGTGCAGACCATCTGTGCGGAAAGCAAGACCCGGGTCCGCGAGCTGTTTGCCGATTCGGGCGTGCTGGAGCGCGTTTCCTTCCATGCCACACCCGAAGACGAGATGGCCGCCCGGACGTATTTTGTCCAGGTGGACGTGATGTTGGACACCTTCCCCGTGTCGGGGGCCGCCGAGACCTGCGAGTCTCTGATGGCGGGAATTCCGGTGCTCACCCTGGCCGGGAAGCGGCGTTCGGCGCTCGTCTCGGCCAGCATCCTGCGTTCGGCCGGCAAAGAGGAATGGGTGGCGCACTCGGACGAGGCGTTCGTCAAGAACGCCGCCGCGCTCGCCGGCGACATTCCCCGGCTGGCGAAGATCCGCCGGACGCTGCGGGGCGAGGTGGCCAAGTCCGCCTTGTGCGATTGCGCGGCCTTCACCAGGGCGTTGGAGGGCGCGTACGTGCAGATGCTGCTGAAGAATTTCGCCAAGTCGAAAGAAAAAAAGAAAAAACGGGTGCGAAAGAAGGGACAGACCAACACCCGTGTGCGCGCGAACTCCGAAGCCTCGCCCTGATCATCCCACTGGCGCCCACCTGCGGCGCGTGGCCGAAGCGCTGGTGCCATGCCGGCGGCTTCCCGTCGGAGCGAACAGGTCCTATCCGAACGGGTAATATTTGTACCGCTTCGGTTTTGCTAACATTTTGATAATCATTACTGCGGTATACGGCCCGCAGTGGCGGCACAGGCGGCGTCCCTTCGTCGGGAGGGGCCGATCGGCGCCTGTGTCGGATCTTGCCGCGCACGGGTTCGGCTTTCTCGGGCGGTTTGGGAAACAGGAGTAACCATGTCCCAGGAATATCAGGCGACCACGTATGGCAACGCTGCGCAGGGGGGTTACGCCACCATTCCCCAGGCCGGATTGCCGCAATACACGGAAGCCTGGGCGCTGATCGAAGCGGCCCGGCGCATGGCCGAGGCCACCGCCGCCGAAAACCCCAAGGAGAAAATGCGGGAAACCCTGCGCCTTAACTGGCGCCTGTGGACCATCTTCCAGGTCGAACTGACCACGGGCGATAGCAACGTCCCCGAAGACGTGCGGATGAACATGCTGACGCTGTGCAAGTACATCGATCAGCACACGGTGGGCGCCCTCGCCGAGCCGACGGCGGAAAAAATCGAGGTTCTCGTCAACATCAACAGGGATATTGCGGGCGGTCTGTTGGACGGCTTGAAAAAGGCGGTGGTAGAGGTTGAGAACACGCATACCCTGGAATACGCCGGAGACGAGGGCGCGGAGCAGGCGTCCGCGCAACTGCCCATTTCCGTGGACAAGAGCATCTAGCATCCAGGCCCGCCGCCGCCGCCCGGCGCTTCCATTGCGCGGTTACACGTGGCACCCTTTGGCGGATGACCGGGGACCATGGGTCTCACCGGCCCACCGCCCCCGGCGCGCGGCAGAGGAGCCCCCAATGGCGGCGTCCTTGAACAGCACCAACAGCCCACTGGCCGTGTTCCGGTTCGACGCCTCGCCCTTGACCGGGGCCGGGCACGCCGTGCGTTGCCTGGCCCTCGCCGACGCCCTGGCGGCGTCCGGCTGGCGCTGCGCCCTGGCCAGCGGGGCGGCCGCGTCCGCTGTCGTGCCGGGGCTCGAGCGGTGCGGCCACGAGCGCCTGGAACTGGATTGCGCCGCGGACGCGGAGGCAGGCACCCTTGCCGGGCGCTGGCCTGGGGGCTGCGGCCTCCTCGTGGTCGATCACTACGGGCGCGGCGCCGCCTTCGAGGGCGCCTGCCGGCCCTGGGCCCGGCGGGTGATGGTCATCGACGATCTGGCCGACCGCGCCCATGACTGCGACGCCTTGCTTGACCAGACACCCGGCAGACGGGCCGAAGACTATGGGGCGCTCGTGCCCGGCGGCTGCCGCCTGTTGCTGGGGCCCCGCTATGCCCTGCTCAGGCCCCAGTTCCGGGCGGCGCGCGGGGCCGCCTTGAAACGGCGCCGCGCCGACGGACCGGTGCGCCGGATCCTGGTGTCCCTCGGCGCCACCGATCCCGACAACGTCACCGCCACGGTCCTGGAAGGCCTTGCCCGCGCCGGCGTGGCGGCGGAGGTGGAGGTGGTGATGGGCGCCGGTGCGCCGCACCTGGCCGCCGTGCGCGCCCGGGCCAGGGCCCTGTCGGGGAAGATGCCGGTGAGCGTGACGGTCGGCGCCGGGAACATGGCGGCGTTGATGGCGGCGGCGGACATCGCCGTGGGCGCCGCCGGCACGGCGTCGTGGGAGCGCTGTTGCCTGGGGCTGCCGGCCGTGGTCCTGGTGGTGGCGGAGAATCAGCGCGCCGGGGCGAAGGCCCTGGCCGGGGCGGGAGCGGCGCGAATCCTCGAGGCGCCGGCGGGCATCACGGCCACGCACGTGGCCGCCGCGGTGGAGGGTCTCTGCCGGTCGGCGGACGAGCGCCGGCGGATGGGTCTGGCGGCGGCGGACCTGTGCGACGGCCGCGGCGTGGCGCGTGTCGTCGACCACCTGCCGGGCGAGCGTGGGCGCGACGGCATGGCGCTAACCCCGCGCCCGGCGCGGCGCGGCGATGCGTCCTTACATACCTGATCCTGGCGGCGCAGAGGAGGTAAAGCAATCCAAGCCATGCCCGGCCCCACCAACGTCCTGCTCCTGAGCCCCTACGCGGGCGCCCTGCTGCCCACCTTCAAGCGTGCGGGGGACAGGGTGCATACCGTCTGGCGGGCCGATGACCCGGAATTCGCCGTGCCGCCCGACGATTTATGGCCCCAGTGGATCGTCCTCTACGGCTGGCCCCATGTCCTGCGCGACGACGTCTATTGGCGCCACTACAAGGGCCGCATCATCAACCTCCATATCAGCCTGCTGCCCTGGAACCGGGGCGCCGACCCGAACTTCTGGTCGTGGCGCGAGGACACCCCCAAGGGCGTCACCATTCACCAGGTCGATAAGGGCCTTGATACCGGCCCTGTGCTCATCGCCAGCGAGGAAGGCCTCGATGGCCCGAATCATACGCTGGCGTCCAGCTACGAGGCCCTGAGTGCTGCCGTGGAGCGCCTTTTCGCCACCCACTGGGTCGGCATCCGTGATGGCGAAATCGGCCCCCGTGAGCAAGGCCCCGGCGGCAGCAGCCACAAGCGCATCGACATCGAGCCGTTCAGGTGGGCGCTGAAAGATTGGAGCCTGCCGTGCTCGGAAGCGGCTGGGCTGGAGCCGAGGCCATGACGGACTTCGCCATCCACGGGCGCGCCATCGGCCCCGGGCATCCGCCCTACATCGTCGCCGAGATGTCGGCCAACCACAACGGCGACAAGGAGCGCGCCTTCGCCATCGTTGAGGCGGCGAAACGGGCCGGCGCCGATGCGGTCAAGCTGCAGACCTATACCGCCGACACGATCACCATCGATCACGACGGTCCCGAATTCCGCATCACCGGCGGGCCCTGGGACGGCTACACGCTGTATCGGCTGTATGAAGAGGCGCACACCCCGTGGGAGTGGCACGAGGCCCTGTTCGCCAAGGGGCGCGAGCTGGATATCGCCGTCTTCAGCTCGCCGTTCGACGCAACCGCGGTGGATTTCCTCGAGACCCTGGATGCGCCCGCCTACAAGATCGCCTCGTTCGAAATCATCGACCTGCCCCTCATCGAGCGCACGGCGGCGGCGGGAAAACCGCTGATCCTGTCCACCGGCCTGGCCGACGCCGACGAGATCGGCGAGGCGGTGGCGGCGGCGCGCGGAGCCGGGTGCCGGGATCTGATGCTGCTCCATTGCGTGAGCGGCTACCCGAGCGTGCCCGCCGAGGCCAACCTGCGCACCATGGCGGACCTGAGCCGTACCTTCGACGTCATCTCGGGTCTGTCCGACCATACACCGGGGATCGCCGTTGCGGTGGCGGCGGTGGCGCTGGGGGCCTGTCTGATCGAAAAGCACGTCACCCTGAGCCGCGCCGACGGCGGTCCGGACGCCGGATTCTCCCTGGAGCCCGACGAGCTCGCCGCCCTGGTCGAGGGCTGCCGCGCGGCATGGGAGGCGCTGGGCGAGGTCACCTATAAGCGCGCCGAAAGCGAGCGCGGCAACGCGTTTTTCCGCCGCTCGCTGTACGTGGTCGAGGATGTGGCCGCCGGCGATCTTTTCACCGAGCGCAACCTGCACTCCATCCGCCCGGGCCACGGCCTGCCGCCCAAGCATCTGCCCGATGTCCTGGGCAAACGCGCCGCCCGTCCCTTGAAGCGGGGCACGGCCCTGGGCTGGGACATGGTGGCCAAGAAAGTTTAAATTGCCGCTGCAGTGACAGAGGCGGAGACCGTTCCATGAGCCGCAAGAAAAGAGTTGTCGCCACCATCGAGGCGCGCATGGGCTCCACCCGCCTGCCCGGCAAGGTGCTCAAGGAGGCGGTCGGCAAGCCCATGCTGGAGCTGATGGTGGAACGCTTGAAGCGGGTGCCGTCGCTGTCCGGCATCGTCATCGCCACCACCACCAATCCCCCCGACGACCCTATCGTGGAATTGGCCGGGGGCCTGGGCGTGGGGTGTCACCGGGGCAGCGAAATGGACATCACCGAGCGCCTTCTGGGGGCGGCGGAGGCCCATGCCATCGACGTCATCGTCGAAACCACCGGCGACTGTCCGTTGATAGACCCCGACATCGTCGACCGCTGCATCCGGACCTATCTCGACAGCGGCGTGGACTACGTGTCCAATATCCTGGAGCGCACCTATCCCATCGGCATGGACACCCAGATCTTTTCCACCGCCACCCTTGCCGACGTGGACCGGAGGACCCATGAGCCGTTCGACCGCGAGCACGGCGCCGTCTTCATTTACCGCAACCCGGAGATCTATTCCGTGAAGAACGTGGCGGCGCCACCGGAATTCAACGATCCGAAGCTGAGGCTCACCCTGGATACCATCGAGGACTACCAGTTGATCGTCGAGGTCTTCGACGAGCTGTACCCCAAGGACCCCGCCTTCGGGCTGGCCCACGTCATGGCCCTGCTGCGCCGGAGGCCGGAGCTGCGAAAGATCAACGGCCATGTCCCCCACCGCTACGTCTGACGTCCTCTCCGTGCTCATCGTCGGCTGCGGCGACATGGCCGGCGGTTACGACGAGGCCCGCGACGGCGCGGAAATCCTCACCCATGCGGGCGCCTACGCGCGCCATCCCGGGTTTGCCGTCGCCGCCTGCGTGGATCCCGACGAGGCGCGCCGGCGGGAATTCATGGAACGCTGGCGGATCGCCGCCGGCTTTTCCGACCTGGCGGCCTGCCGGGCGGGCGGGATCGCCTTCGACGTGGCCAGCGTCTGTACCCCCGTCGCGGCCCACGAGGAGACTCTCGAGGGCCTCCTGGACATGCCGGTGCGCGCCGTGTTCTGCGAAAAGCCGTTGACCGGCAACGTGGCCGCGTCCCGGCGCATGGTCGAGGCCTTCGAGGCCGCCGGGCGGCCGCTGGCGGTCAACTACTTCCGCCGCTGGGACACGTCCATGTCCGCGTTGCGGCGGTCCATCGCCGAGGGCGCGTGGGGAGCGGTGCAATCGGTCACCGGCCATTACACCAAAGGCATTCTCAACTGCGGCAGCCACATGATCGACCTCCTGCAGTTCCTCATCGGCCCGCTGGCGGCGGAGGCCGTGTTTCGCCGCCGGCACGATTTCACCCCCGAGGACCCGACCCTGGACGCCCTGCTCGCCACGGCGGACGGCGTGCCGGTCTATCTCATCGGCGGCGACAGCCGCCTGTTCTTCACCTTCGAGATCGACCTGATGATGGAGCGCGGCCGCGTCGTCATCGAGGACTTAGGCATGGTGCTCAGGCGCCGCCAGGTGGTCGCCAGTCCCCTCTATACCGGGTACGAGGGTCTGGACAGGGGGGAATGGGTGGAAACCGGATTCGGCCAGGCCATGGTCGGGGCGGTGGACAACCTGCACGCCCACGTGAACGGCAAGGCGGACCTGCCGAGCGACGGGCGCAGCGCGCTCGCGGTCGAGGAGGTGTGCGCCACCCTGATGGAGATGGCACAAGCCGTGGCGCCGCCAACGCCGGCGAAAGTGCGCGTAGTACCCCCTATCATGAAAGGATGACACGTGTGACGGCCATGGTTGGTCAGGGAGAGAGGCTGTGAGCACGCTGGCTTTGCTGGGCGGCGAGCCCCTCCGCAAGACGCATTTCCCGGCCTATTCGGTGATCGGGAAGGAAGAAATCGAGGCCGTCCGCGCGGTGATGGAGAGCGGCATCCTGTCCCAGTACGTGGGCGCCTGGAACGAGGGCTTTTACGGCGGACCCCAGGTGCGCGCCTTCGAAGACGAATGGGCCGGGGCGTTCGCGGCGCGCCACGCGGTGGCCGTCAACTCGGCGACCAGCGGCCTGATCAGCGCCGCCGGCGCCGCCGGCGTGGGCCCGGGGGACGAGGTCATCGTGTCCCCCTACACCATGATGGCCTCGGCCACGGCGCCGCTGGTCTTCAACGCCGTGCCGGTGTTTGCCGACATCGACCCCCGAACCTACTGCCTGGATCCGGAAAGCGTGCGCAGCCGCGTCACGCCGCGCACCAAGGCGATCATCGTCGTCCACATCTTCGGCCAGGCCGCCGACATGGACCCGATCATGGAGATCGCCGGGGACCACGGCCTCGTGGTCATCGAGGACTGCGCCCAGGCGCCGTTCGCCACCTATAAGGGGCGTCCCGTGGGCACCCTGGGGCACATGGGGGTGTTCAGCTTCAACTACCACAAGCACATCCACACCGGCGAGGGCGGCGTCGTCGTCACCAACGACGACGGACTGTGCGAACGCCTGCAGCTCATCCGCAACCACGGCGAGGCGGTGGTCGGCGGGAAAGGGGTCGTCAACCTGATCGACATAGTCGGGTTCAACTTCCGCATGGGCGAGATCGAGGCCGCCATCGCCCGGTGCCAACTGGCCAAGGGGCCGGCCCTGATCGCCGCCCGGCAGGCCAACGTGGCCTATCTGGAAGGCAAGCTGGCCGGTTTGCCCGGGCTTGCCCTGCCCGCCGTGGCGCCGGGCAACGGCCATGTCTATTACGTCCACGCGCTGACCTACGATGAGGCGGCCCTCGGCATCCCGCGGGCGGCGTTCGTCAAGGCCCTGAAGGCGGAACTGCCGGTGACCGCTCTGCGTGAGCGCGAAGGCCCGCTGATCGGGGAAGGCTATGTGCGCCCGCTTTACCTGGAGCCCATGTACCGGGAACGGATCGCCTACGGCGACGTGGGGTGCCCGTTCGCCTGTCCCTTCTACGAGGGCGAGACCGATTACCGGCCCGGCCTGTGTCCCAACACCGAGACCGCGCACGCCACCGTGATCACCCACGAGCTCATGCGGCCGCCGATGACCGAGGCGGACCTGGACGACGTGGCCGGCGCCTTCCACAAGGTGGTGGAAAATCTGCCGGCGCTCCGCGACCACCACCGCGGCGGCTGAAAGGGACCATGGCCCATCTGCTTTTCGCGGCCCACGATTCGGGCGGGGCGAACATGCTTCGTCCGGTGATGCCCCTGGCCCGCGAGCGCGGGCACCGGACTTCCGCCCTGGCCGCCGGCCCGGCGGCAGCCGTCTGGCGTGATGCCGGCGAGGAGGTGGTGGACGTGGGCGGCGGCGAAGCGGCGATGCGCGGCACGTTGGACCGCCTGGCGCCCGGACTGGTGGTCACCGGCACCGGCTACGCCGATTTCGAGCGCACCCTGTGGCGGCTGGCGCGCCACCGGGGCACCCGTTCCCTGGCCGCCATCGACAGCTGGACCAGCCTGCGCAAGCGCTTTTTGTGCCTGGACGGCACGGAGGTTCAGCCCGACGCCATCTGTGTCGTCGACGAACGGATGCGCGACCGGATCCTGGGCGAGGGCTGGTGCCGGGTGCCGCTCCATGTCACGGGCCAGCCCCACCTGGAGGCCATCGTCCGCCGCCTGGGCGGCAGGCGCGCCGGGCGCGATCGCGGAAAGGCGCCGCTGCTGGTGTTCTTTTCCGAATCCCTGCGCCGGGACTACGGCGGCGAAGGCGCCGGTTTCGACCAGTTCACCGTGGCCGATGCGCTGGTGCCGGCGTTGGCGGGTCTGGGGCCGTTGACCCTGGTCATCCAGCCCCACCCCCGGGACGACCGCGGGGAATGGGAAGCGTGGCTGCGCGGGCGGCGGGTTGCGGACGGCGTCGCCCTGACCCTCGGCGCCGAGGATACGGAATCCCTCCTCGTCGCCTGCGACGGCGCCATCGGCATGACGACGATGGTTCTCATGGAGGCAGCGCTACTGGGGGTTCCGGTCCTGTCCCTGCAGCCGGGCCGGACCCGGGTTCTCAATCCGGGATTGAAGGCCCTGGACGGGTTGCGGGTGGTCACCAGGGACTCCGATATCGCCCCGGCCATGGCCGATTTCGTGCGCGCCCTGGGGCGCCCGGCGCCGGCCGATGCCGCCCGTTCGCCGCTGCTGGCGGACGCCGGCCGGCGTTTCCTGGCGGCGGTGGAAGCGGAACTCCGGGCCCCGGTGACGTAAGGGGGAGGCGTGACGGCGGCGATGGGTCCTATCCTTCTAGATAATTTACCCCTGAGCCCCGCACCGCTTACATTTTCCACCAGGATCGTGTGTCGCACCGCCCGCATGTGTCGACGCGGTGTTGGGAGGCGCGAATTGCTCGGTGTCCATGACACGGGCGCGGAACGAACAATCAGGAGAGACCAATGACCTATGAAGATGCCACGGAGGAAGCGCTCTCGATTTCGGAGGAAGAGGCTTTCGGTTTGTCGCGCGCCGCTGTGATGCTCGATCGGGCCAAGCAGAATCGCGCGGACAAGGCCGCTTTGGCGGCCGCCCTGAACCATAATCTGGAGTTGTGGGTCGCCATCCAGGGGATAGTGGCGCGGCGTGATAGCGAGCTGCCCGAAAAGGTGAAAGACAACCTGATTTCGCTGGGCAATTATGTCGCCGACACCACGTTCAAAAGCGCCGATGGTCTCAAGGACGAGACTATCGACACCCTGATCAACATCAACCTGCAGATCAGCGAAGGCCTGTTGGAAGGTCAAGCCGCGACGTAGGTTTTCCGTGGACCGGGAGGCGCCGGACCGGCGTCCGGCGTCCCACACCGGGGTGTGGTTCGGCCCGCGGCCCGGCTCCCTGGTTTTCTTGGCGCCCGGCCGCCGCGCGGCGTGCCGGGACACGCCCGCATTTCCCTGCCCGCCATAGTCGATATATCCGCCACCCTGACCGGTGCCCGCGCGGCGCGCGGGCGGTGCGTGCTGTCCGCCCGTTCGCCGGTTGGGCGAACGCTCTCCCCGGGCGACGGGAGCGCGCGGATGATCCCCCAGCCCGTTTTGTGCTAGTACCCTTCTATCCACCAGGATGGTACTAGTGGCGGGCCTTGACCGGCCGTGAAGGGGCGAAAAGAACGCGACCATGCGCGGTTTCAACGTCACCAGCAGGCCCCCGTGGTTTTCCGGGAGCCTGAAAATCACCGAACGGGAGTTCTACGAGGAGCTGGCCGGGACCGATCCCGATTCGGCCGCCGGTCTGCCGGCGTTCTTCGACCGGTGCCGGGCGCTGGGACTGGTTGTCGCCGGGGGCGACGCGGCCATGGTGATCCAGTGGCTGGATACCGACGCCGGCAAGGTCGTTTTCGCGACGATCCTCAAGGACGGGCGGGTGGACACACGCTATGTCTGCTCGGCGGCGCGGGAGATCGGCGACCGCCCGGCCGGCGAGGCGTACCTGGACGGCGTGGCGTCGCTGCTTGGCGACGCCGCCGTGCTCAAGAAGGGCGGTGACCTGACCTGGCGCGTGACCAGGGACGGGGAACTCCCCCCCATCCGCGATCTGCTGGCCGTGTCCGGCCGGTGGCTGGCCCTGATCGCAAGGACCATGGACAGACTGCGCGAAGCCGCCCGCGGCGGCGGATAGATGCCCTTGCGGGGTTGCCCGGTACACGGAATAGGACCCCGGCGATACGCTTTCCCGTAGGTACCCGGGGTGCCCGTCG
>JADFHR010000259.1 GCA_022567015.1 Pseudomonadota bacterium | reverse complement strand
CCCGTGGAACGCAACCAGAACAGGCTGTCGCTATCGGCGATCAGAAGGTTGAAGGAACGGTAGCTGGCGGCGTCTATATGGGCCAGCGCCTCCGCGGCGTCCGCCGCCCGGGCGTGGTCCAGGGCCTCCAGGGGCAGCTCGCCGCGGCTGCGGAAGCCGGGCCTGGGTCCCAGGGAATCCAAGCGGTTGAGCACGCCGGCCGCGACGCCGTGGTCATTGAGGCCAAGCCACGTGCCGCCGGCATGGCGGTCCAGCCCGGCGACCACCCAGGCGCGGTCGGGCCAATGGCGCCCCGGCGGGTCCCAGGGGCGGTCGGTCCTTTCGTCGCGGTTCACCGCAATCATGATCGGCCAGTCGTGGCCCGGGCGGTGCAGGATGACGAAGGTGCACATGTCCGATTCCTAATAATCCGTTTGTCCCGTTGGTGCAATTTAGCGGATACAGGCCACTGGTGGCGGCCCGAAATCATCGATCGTTGGCGTGGGCCGCGTTTCCGTTGCGCCCCCGTGCGTTCGACCGTAAAATCCTGGGGCGCACGAATGGCATCGGGAGGTGGGTTTTATGGAAGACACATTTCGCAAACGCGAGAGAGGCTACGAGGCGAAATTCAAGCTGGACGAGGAAATGCGCTTCAAGGCGGCGTCGCGGCGCAACAAGCTCCTTGCCCTGTGGATCGCCAAACGGTTGGGGATGACCAGCGGCGAGACCGAGACCTATATCCGGGAGGTCGTGTACGCGGACCTCGACGAGCCCGGGATCGACGATGTCGTGCGCAAGGTGGTCAAGGATTGCAAGGAGCGCAAGGTGCCGATCGCCGAGTTGGAGCTGCGCGCCGAAATAGAGCGTCTCGACGCCGTCGCCCTCAAGCAGATCGGCGGGGAATATCCCGGGCCGCTCGGTCCCGATCACTAGTGGCCTGTCTCAGTCCTCGCCGAACACGCGTTTGAATATCGTGTCCACGTGTTTGGTGTGGTAGTCCAGGTCGAACAGGGCGGCCAGGGCCCGGGCGTCCAGATGCCGGGTCACCTTGGCGTCGGCCTCGAGGAGGTCGAGGAAGCTCTTGCCTCCCCCGCCGACGGTCATGGCGTTGCGCTGCACGGCCTCGTAGGCGTCCTCGCGGCTCATCCCGGCCTGGGTCAGCGCCAGCAGCACCCGCTGTGAGAAAATCAGCCCGCCCAGCCGGTCCAGGTTCTCCCGCATGACGTCCGGGTAGACCACGAGCTTTTCCACCACCCCGGCCAGGCGCGCCAGGACAAAGTCCAGGGCGATGGTCGTGTCGGGGCCGATGATTCGCTCCACCGACGAATGCGAGATGTCGCGCTCGTGCCACAGCGCCACGTTCTCCAGCGCCGGTATGACCGCGGCGCGCACGACCCGCGCCAGGCCGGTCACGTTCTCGGTGAGGATGGGGTTGCGCTTGTGGGGCATGGACGAGGACCCCTTCTGGCCCGGGGCGAAGTATTCCTCCACCTCGCCCACCTCGGTCCGTTGCAGGTGGCGGATTTCGGTGGCCAGGCGCTCGACCGAGCTGGCGATGACCGCCAGGGTGGCGAAGAAGGCGGCATGGCGGTCGCGCGGGATGACCTGGGTGGAAACGGGCTCGACGGCGAGGCCCAATTTCCCGGCCACGTATTCCTCGACGAAGGGGTCGATGTTGGCGAACGTGCCCACGGACCCGGAAATGGCGCAGGTGGCGATTTCCTCGCGGGCCGTTTCCAGGCGCCTCCGGTTGCGCTGGAATTCGGCATGAAAGCCGGCCAGCTTGAGGCCGAAGGTGGTGGGCTCGGCATGGATGCCGTGGCTGCGGCCCATGCACGGCGTGTGCTTGTGCTCGAAGGCCCGTTGCTTGAGCGCCGCCAGGAGCCTGTCGATGTCGCCCAGGAGGATGTCGGCGGCCTGGGTAAGCTGCACCGCGAGGCAGGTGTCTAGAACGTCCGACGACGTCATGCCCTGGTGCACGAACCGGGCCTCGGGACCCACGTGCTCGGCCAGGTTGGTGAGGAAGGCGATGACGTCGTGCCGGGTTTCGCGCTCGATCTCGTCGATCCGCGCGACGTCGAACTTGCCGCGCTCCCACACCGCCTTGGCCGCCTCCTTGGGGATGACCCCGAGCTCGGCCTGGGCGTCGCAGGCGTGGCCCTCGATCTCCAGCCAGATGCGGAATTTGTTCTCGGGCTCCCAGATGGCAGCCATCTCGGGCCGGCTGTAGCGTGGGATCATTGTGGCCTCGCGGCGGTTGGGGAGCCAGGGAGTCCTGGGAATTGTACTAGAAGCACCCGATGTTGAGAAACATGATATGATCCGCGCGCCGGGGCGGTGCCGTCCCCATCCCCACCGAGAGGTTTCCCTTTGGACGCAGCCACAGGCCCTTTTCCCCCGGAACTGCGCACCATTCCCTTGATCGAGGCCGGCAACGGCGGCCCCGTGGCGCTGGCCGAGGCCGCTCCGGAGCGGCTGCGGGATGTCCTGACCCTGGGCCGGCGCCATTACGGCCGCGTCGCCCTGCGCCTGGGGGATTGGGCCGGCCGGCGCTGGCTCGCCAAGTCGGACAACCCCTACGGCGGCGAAATCGCCGCCGTGGCGGCGCGCGGCGGGCGGCCGGGCGCGTTCCTGCTCAACCTGTCCTACGAATGGACCTGCACCACCGGAGTCGGGCCCGACCCTTCGGGAAATGGCGCCCGCATGTTGCGCACCCTGGACTGGCCCCTCGACGGGCTGGGCGCCAACCTGGTCGTGGCCCGGCATGAAGGGGACATGGGGCCGTTCTACAACGTCACCTGGCCCGGCCTGGTGGGCGTGGTCACGGCCATGGCGCCGGGGCGCTTTTCGGTCGCCCTCAACCAGACGCCCATGCGCCGCTACAGTCCGTGGTGCTGGCTGGACTGGAGCATCGCCCGCGGACGCTGGTGGCGGTCCCGGGCCATTCCGCCCATCCACCTCTTGCGCCGGGTGTGCGATACCTGCCGTACCTACGCCGACGCCAAGGCCGCGCTGGTCGAAACGGCGCTTTGCCTGCCCGCGTTCTTTACCCTGAGCGGCATCACCCCCGATCAGGGGTGCGTCATCGAGCGGCTGGAGGACCGGGCCGCCGTTCGCGAGGCGCCGACCTCGGTCGCCAACCACTGGATGGCCTTCGACGTCCTGGACCGGCCGCGGGGTGAAGACAGCGTGGGGCGTTGGCAGATGATGGAGCAGGTGCGCCAGCGTGCCGCCGCCGATTTCTCCTGGCTGGTGCCGCCCATCCTCAACGAGACCACCCGCGTCGCCGTCATCGCCAATGCGGCCCAGGGGTTCCTCATGGTTCAGGGCTTCGAAGCCGACGGTCCGGCGACCGCCGTGTTCACCCTCTAATACCCTACCTATTGGATAGAGGGTACTTATACCAAGGGTCGCTGATCATGACCCATAGAGATCGCGTAGGCGGCTCGTCGGGCAGGAGGAAAGTTTCAGGCGATGCGGCGCATCGTCGAAACTTTTCGACGCCCTCCGACGGGCCGCATACGCGA
>JADFHR010000258.1 GCA_022567015.1 Pseudomonadota bacterium | reverse complement strand
CACCGGGCGCGAGAAGGGCAAGGCCCGCCAGGCCGTCCTCGATAAATTGACCGGCGGCGAGGCGGCGCTTGCCGTCGGCACCCACGCGCTGTTCCAAGAAGACGTTGAATTCAAGGCCCTGGCCATGGCGGTGATCGACGAACAGCACCGTTTCGGCGTCCATCAGCGCCTGACCCTGGCCTCCAAGGGCCGCGCCGTCGATATCCTGGTGATGACCGCGACGCCCATCCCCCGGACCCTGATGCTGACCGCGTACGGCGACATGGACGTTTCGCGGCTGACCGAGAAGCCGCCCGGGCGGCTGCCGGTGGATACCCGGGTGATGCCCATCGAACGGCTCGACGAGGTGACCAAGGGGCTCCGACGCTCCCTCGATACAGGGGCCCGGGTCTATTGGGTGTGCCCGCTGGTCGAGGAATCGGAAGTGCTGGACGTTGCCGCCGCCGAGGAACGCTTTCAGCATTTGAAGGGTCTATTCGGGGACCGGGTGGGGTTGGTGCACGGGCGCATGAAAGGCAAGGAAAAGGACGCCGCCATGGCGGCCTTTGGCGAAGGCGCCACCCGCATCCTCGTCGCCACCACCGTCATCGAGGTCGGCGTCGACGTGCCCGACGCCACGGTGATGGTGATCGAACACGCGGAACGCTTCGGCCTGGCGCAGCTTCACCAGCTTCGCGGCCGCATCGGCCGCGCCGACAAGCCGTCCCATTGCCTGCTTCTCTACGCTTCGCCGTTGACCGGGCCGGCCAAGGCACGGCTTGAGATCATGCGCGAAACCGACGACGGCTTCAGGATCGCCGAGGAGGACCTGAAGCTTCGCGGCGCCGGCGAACTGCTGGGGACCCGGCAAAGCGGCCTGCCGGAATTCCGCATGGCCGATCTGGCGGTCCACGACGAATTGCTGGCCACGGCCCGGGACGACGCGGCGCTGATCCTCGGCCGCGACCCGGAGCTTGAGTCCGAGCGCGGCCAGGCGCTGAGGGTCCTGCTTTACCTGTTCGAAAGGGACGCCGCGGTGGGCTACCTGCGCTCGGGGTGACGGGCGGCGGCTAGGGCCCTAGTGGCCTGTATCAACTAAATCGTAAGGTTTTGATGATTCGTTCTATCGGAAGGGATTTTTTTCGAGAGGAGCGAAGATGTCAAGGAAGCGATATGTTGTCGATCTGACGGCGGAAGAACGGGACCATCTTAAGAACCTGATCAACAAGGGCAAGGCGTCGGCGCGCACCCTGCTGAAGGCCCGGATTTTGTTGAAGGCGGATGCGGGTCCCATGGGCGAAGGTTGGACGGATGAGCGGATTGCCGACGCGTTGGAGACCAATATCGGCATGGTCTATCAGGCGCGGCGGCGGTTGGTGGAGGAGGGATTTGACGCCGTTCTCACTCGCAAGCGGCGCAAGACGCCGCCGATCCAACCGATTTTCGACGGTGAAAAGCAAGCGCAACTGACGGCGCTGGCGTGCTCCAAGCCACCGCGAGGGCGCCAGCGATGGACGTTACGGCTTTTGGCGGACAAGGTGGTGGAACTCGAGATCGTCGATTCCGTTCATTTCAACACCGTCGGGCGGACGTTAAAAAAAATGCGCTCAAGCCCCATCTGAAAAAGCAGTGGGTGATCCCGCCCAAGGCCAATGCCGCTTTCGTGGCGGCGATGGAGGATGTGCTGGCGGTCTATACGCGCCCGCACGATCCATCCCACCCGTTGGTTTGTCTCGACGAAACCAGCAAGCAGCTTTTGGCCGAAACGCGTGTGCCGCTGCCAATGGGGCCAGGCCGGCCGGCGCGCGTCGATTACGAATACCGGCGCAACGGCACGGCCAATCTGTTCATGCTGTTCGCGCCGCTTGAAGGCTGGCGGCATGTCAAAGTCACCGAGCGGCGCACCGCCATCGATTACGCGCATGTTCTGAAAGACCTGGCCGAAACCCACTTCCTGAAAGCCGAAAAAATCACCCTCGTGCAGGATAACCTCAACACCCATGTCAAGGCGTCGCTTTATCAGGCATTCGCGCCCGCCGAAGCGCGGCGCATCGCCGAACGGTTCGAATGGAACTATACGCCCAAACACGGCAGTTGGCTCAACATGGCGGAATCCGAACTGGCCGTCCTCGCCAGCCAGTGCCTCGGCCGCCGCATCCCGGACATGCAGACACTCGCCGCTGAAATCAACGCATGGCAATCCGACCGGAACAAAAACAACACCAAAGCCGACTGGCGATTCACAACCGAAAACGCTCGGATCAAGCTGAAATCCCTATACCCTGTAATTTAAGTGATTCAGGCCACTAGCCCGCGCCGCCGGCCTCTTTCGCGAACGCCTTGGCCAGTTTTTCGAACACCGGCTCCCAGTCGCCGGGGGCATCCTGGCGGAACAGCCGCATGGTCGGATACCAGGGGTTGTCGTCGCGGCCCGGAAGCCAGCGCCAGTCACCGGCATAGGGAAGCACCACCCACACCGGCTTGGCGAGCGCGCCGGCCAAATGGGCGATGGCGGTATCCACCGTCACCACCAGGTCGAGCTCCGAGATCACCGCCGCGGTGTCGGCGAAGTCCTTGAGTCGTGGGGCCAGGTTGACGACGAAGGCCTCGCAGCCGTTTTCGGCGACGTCGGCGGCCGCCGGGCCCGCCTGGAGGCTGTAGAGCGCCGTCTCCGGCGTGCCCATCAATTCGATGAAGCGGATGAACGGAACGGAGCGGTTGGCGTCGTTCCTGTGGCCCCGGCTGCCGGCCCAGACGATGCCGATTTTCCGTTGCGGACCCAAGGCCGCCGGCAATGGGGCGGCATGGGCGTCGGGCGCCCGCAGGTAGGGCACGGAGGCCGGCACGGTTTCCAGGGTGGTGCCGAAGATCCTGGCCAGGGACATCATCGGCGCATAGACCTCGAAATCGGGGAGTTGGGAGCCGGTGTTGATGACTTGGCCGATGCCCTCGATGGCTGAAAACAGCCGGTTCAGTTCCGGTTGCGTTTCGACGATGATGGTGCCGCCCTTCTCCTTCACCATGGGGATGTAGCGGGCGAATTGGATCATGTCGCCGAAACCCTGCTCCTGGTGGAGCAGGATGGTCTTGCCGCCCAGGTCGGCGCCGTCCCAAAGCGGCTGGGTGAAGCCCCGGGGGGAGTTGCGGTCCAGCTTCCAGCGCCATTCGTATTCCTCGAAGCCCTCCTTCAACTCGCCCTTCTGCAACAGGCTGAGCGCCCGGTCCCAGTGGCAGCCCACGTGGTCCGGGTTGATCTCGAGCGTCTTGGCGAAGGCCTCCAGCGCCCCGTCGATGTCTCCCATGTCGCGCAGCACGAGCCCAAGGTTATAGTGGGTTTCGGCCGTTTCCGGCGACAGCTCGACGGCACGGCGGTGGCTGGCGGCGGCGATCTCGAGGCGGCCGATCTCGCGCAGAACGTTGCCGAGGTTGGTATAGGTGCCCGCGGAATCGGATTTCAGCGCCAACGAGCGCCGGTAACACGCCACCGCGGCCTCGCGCTTGCCGAGCGCTCTCAGCGCCAGGCCCAGGTGGTTGTAAATGTCGGGAAGCGACGGGTCCAG
>JADFHR010000257.1 GCA_022567015.1 Pseudomonadota bacterium | reverse complement strand
GCGTATGCGGCCCGTCGGAGGGCGTCGAAAAGTTTTGACGATGCGGGGCATCGCCTGCAACTTTCCTCCTGCCCGACGAGCCGCCTACGCGATCTCTATGAGTCATGATCAGCGACCCTTGGTATGACGTGGCGGGACGACCTGACCCTGCCCGAACGCCACCTGGGTCTGGTGCAGGCCGGCGAGCACGGTGATCTGGAGGCGTTCTTCGACCGCGCCGCCGCCCTGGTCGCCGACGACGAGGCGGCGCTTATCCGCCTGGCCCGGCCGTGGGCGGGCAACGGCGGCCGGGCGTCCGCCGCCGACGGGGTCGCGCCCCTGCCGCCGCTGGGACAGCGCATCGCCGTCGCCGACGACGAGGCGTTTGCCTTTCGCTATCCCCATGTGCTCGATGGCTGGCGCGCCGCCGGCGCCCAGATCACCCCCTTTTCGCCGCTCGCCGACGAGGGCCCGCCGGCGGACGCGGACGCCGTCTACCTGCCGGGGGGATATCCGGAACTGCACGCCGGGCGGCTCGCCGCCAACGGCCGTTTCTTAGAAGGCCGGCGCGGCGCCGCCGGGCGCGGCGCCGTGGTGTTCGGAGAATGCGGCGGCTACATGGTGTTGGGGCGCGCCCTGGTCGACGGCAACGGGGAAAGCCACGCCATGGCCGGCCTTCTGCCCCTGGAGACCTCGTTCGCCGAGCCGAAGATGCGTCTCGGGTACCGCCGCGCCGCATTGGCCGCCGAGGGTCCGCTGGGGGCCGCGGGGACAGGATTCCGCGGGCACGAGTTCCATTATGCGCGTATTATCGAAGAAGGACCCGGGGCGCCGCTTTTCCAGTGCTCCGACGCCTCCGGACACGACCTTGGTCCGGCGGGGTTGGCCGAGGGCCGGGTGATGGGCTCGTTTGTCCACCTGATCGACGGCGAAGGCGATGGCTGAGGAACCTTTCTGGCGGCGCAAGACCCTGGCCGAGATGACGCGCAGCGAATGGGAATCCCTGTGCGACGGGTGCGCCAAATGTTGCCTGGACAAGCTGCAGGACGACGACACCGGCGAAATCAGCTACACCGAGGTCGCCTGCCGCCTTTTGGACCTTGGCACCTGCCGCTGTACCGACTATGTCAACCGCAAGCGTTTCGTGCCCGACTGCGTGGTCCTGACGCCGAGGACGGTGGCCCGCCTCACGTGGTTGCCGTCGAGTTGCGCCTACCGCCTGATCAGCGAAGGCAGGGACCTGGAGTGGTGGCACCCGCTGGTGTCCGGTGATCCCGAGACCGTCCACCGGGCCGGCGTTTCGGTGCGCGGGCGCGCGGTGCCCGAGGCGGTGGCCGGCGACCTCGAGGACCACATCGTCCATTGGCCCGAACAGGGAGAGAACCCTTGAGCGAAAATTCCCCCACCCTTGGCGGCGTCTTTGCCGCCGTTTTGACGCCGCTGGACGCCGCCCTGGCGCCGGACCACGCGGCCCTGGCCCGCCATTGCCGCTGGCTGCTGGCCAACGGCTGCGACGGGCTGGCGGTGCTCGGCACCACCGGCGAGGCCAACGCGTTCTCGGTGGACGAGCGCCTGGCCATCCTCGACGGGCTGGCCGAGGCCGGCGTCCCCGCCGGCGCGCTGCTTCCCGGAACCGGCTGCTGCGCCGTGCCCGACACCGTGGCCCTGACCCGCCGGGCGCTGGAGCTGGGCGTCTCCGGGGTGCTGATGCTGCCGCCCTTCTATTACAAGAAGGTCAGCGACGACGGCCTGTTCGCGGCGTATTCCGAGGTCATCGAGCGGGTCGGCGACGCGCGGCTGCGGGTCTATCTTTACCACTTCCCCCAGATGTCCGCGGTCCCCATCGGCCAGGCCCTGATCGAACGGCTGCTCGCGCGCTACCCGGGCACGGTGGCCGGCATGAAGGACAGTTCCGGCGAGCTCGACAACATGACGCGCATCGCCCGGGCGTTTCCCGGCTTCGCCGTGTTCAGCGGCTGGGACGACCTGCTTCTGCCCCTGCTCGAGGCCGGCGGGGCCGGGTGCATCACCGCCGTCGGCAACGTCGCCAGCACCCTGGCCGCCGAAGTCTATGCGGGCTGGCGCGACGGCGGCGCCCAGGCGGCCCACGGGCGCCTGGAGGCGGTGCGCACCGTGATCGCCGCCTATCCCTTGAGCGCGGCATTGAAGGAGATCATGGCGCGCCATACCGGCGACGATGCCTGGCGCACCGTCCGCCCGCCGCTCATGCGCCTGGACGACGCCGGGGGCGCGGCGCTCATGGAAGCGCTCGACGGCACCGGCTTCTCCCTGCCGCCCGCGCCATGACCTGGGGGCCCGGGGTTGAGCCGGCGCCGGGGCAGCGCAACAGCCGCGACAAGACCTTCACCCTGGACCTGGAGGGGCGCGCGGTGCCGCTCAGGGTGCGCCGCAATGCGCGCGCCCGGCGCCTTGTCCTGACCATCGACACCGCCGGCGGCGGCGTGGTGGTCACCGTGCCCGACCGGGTCGCGGTGCGCGAAGGCGTGGAACTGGCGCGCAGCAAGGCCGGGTGGATTCTGAACTGCCTGGACGCCCTGCCGCCGAGGACGCCGTTTGCCGACGGCGCAATCGTGCCCGTCCTCGGGGTCGGCCACCGGGTGCGCCATTGTCCGGGGCGCCGCGGCACCGTGTGGCGCGAAGACGGCGAGATCGTGGTCGCCGGCCGCCCCGAGCACCTGGCCCGGCGGCTCACCGACTGGCTGCGCCGGACGGCGCGGCGCGAGATCACGGCCCGGGTGGCGGACAAGGCGGCGCGGCTCGGCCGCACGCCGGGACGCGTGACCATCCGCGACACCCGCTCGCGCTGGGGGTCGTGCTCGGCCGACGGGGACCTTTCGTTCTCTTGGCGTCTGGTGATGATGCCCGAAGAGGTGCTCGACTACGTGGTCGCCCACGAGGTGGCGCACCTCGCCTACCGCGGCCACGGCCCGCGCTTCTGGGGCGCCGTGGCGCGGCTGACGGACGACCCCGACGACGCCCGCGCCTGGATCAGGCGGCATGGGGAGGCCATGCACCGGTATGGGTGAAGTTTCGGGGGGGGGCCGTGAAGGGCGGTGGGGTTGGGTCTGGAGCCTGCCCCGTCGAGGCCCGCGCCTGACCCGGGGCGGTCATTTATGAGCACTAACGCGCTTTTAGGCGGATGGGCATATACTGTATCGTCAGCATAAAACTTTAAAATGTAAGAATATCTCCTTCTCTCTGGATGGCTATAAATGTTTCACCAAATGAACGACGGTTCCGTAATCGATGATACTGGAAAGATCATTTATTTCAGCTGCGAACGATTCGTGCGGGATATTTGCGAAGGGGACTGCTGCTTTATATGTGGGGCCAGCCCTTCGGAAAGAGAGTTCAACAACGAGCATGTCCTACCCGAATGGATACTGCGGCGATATGACCTCATTGGTCGAACTGTAACACTGCCAAACGATACGAAGTTCAGATACGACCAATACAAAATTCCCTGCTGCTCAAGCTGTAATTCGCTGATGGGCCGAAAGATTGAAACACCGATCAGTCGGCTAATCGATCAAGGCCGGGATG